>CACPHA010000164.1 GCA_902633655.1 Paracoccaceae bacterium | reverse complement strand
CAACAGCACCAAAAATTAAAACTATTTCCCCAAAATAATCACCGTAAGCCGAGGCTATTGTTGCAGACTTAAGTGCTTTTCCAGCTCGACCTTTCTGCGTCATCGGATATCCGTCTTGCATTGTTGCAGCTGATGCAGCAGTACCTGGCGTATTAAACAATATTGCTGCGATCGACCCTCCATATCGGCCCGATTTTCCAATAACATATAGGAATGCAAGTCCGGCCAAACCACCGATTTCATCATTGTATGCTATCAATATAGGCAGCATCATCGCGATAGCCGCCGCCGCTGTCAGCCCGGGCAAAGCGCCAAAAACTATTCCAACAATTGCGGCAAGAATGACGAATAAGAGTGCAAAAGGATCATTGAACAGAACTACGAACCCACATGAAATGTCATAAAATACTGATAAGAAACCGAGTGTCTCGAAAAGAGCCTCAAGTCCGGCGCATTGGTTCTGCATCATTTTATTGCGCTCCTGTAATCCAATTGGTGAAGGGGCGCATATCGACCAACGCTCCTTTTGGATCATTAAGCAGCATGATACCCATAAACAACCATTGAAAAATGAACGCTAGTAGTAGGGAGCCGATCACCATCTTTAACCACTTTCGCACACCAAATGTATAAAGCATGGCGATAAAGGTAACAAACAAGGCTGTAAAATAACCTAACGCAAAAAATACAACAACAAAAAGCGCTCCACATCCCACTACCATCAAAATTCGAGGTACGTCGCTTTCTAAAAATCCATATCCGTCTTTAAGTTCACCGGTCCTGTTTAAAGTCGCTCGCAGGGTTAGCCAAAAGCCACCTAGTACCATCGATATGGCAAGAACCATTGGTAACGTTCGAGGCCCCACAATTTCTCTGGTTGTGTCTATAGTTGAAGCCTGGAAAATAAAGAAAACACCAATCAAAAAAACGACAGCACTTACCCCAAATTCCACTTTTGTTTTATAATCTCTTTTTTCCACAAACAAATGTCCGTTATTCTATGTTTCCAAAACATGAGGGCAGGCTACACTCAGCCTGCCCTCATGGTTTTTGTCAAACTTATTGATTTGCAATAATTTCTGCCACAACTGGACCCATCACGCTGAACATTGTTTCTTGAGCGGCGGTCGCTGAAGCAGAATCTGTATAAAATGAAGCTAAGTCATTTTTCCCCATATACTTCTTATAACCCTTGATACCGGCAATATGCTCGATTGCGGCGCCCACGTCCGATTTCACCTCATCAGAAATACCTGCGGCACCAAAAAGACACATTAAACCAGTGAAATCAATTCCGGCAAGACCTTGCTCACCAAATGTTGCGAGATCAGGTGCCATTGGATCACGATCTGCACCCGCGGATGCCAAGGCCAGGATATCATTCTCAAATCCAACAACCGTATTAACGCCGCCAAAAACTGCTTCTACAGACTGGGAAACAAGCGCTGCGCGAGCTTTTGATCCACCTTTAAAAGGGACTTTCTTATGCGGAATGCCGTTTGCATCGAAGAAAATATGACCGATTGTTGCGTGCATCGTAGCCGCCCCTGATGTACCCCATGTGATTTCTTTTCCAGAAGCTTTTGCGTTGTCGATAAACTCCTGCATGGTTTTAGCAGAGTTTGAAGTATGTACTTGGAGGGATGTAACAAGCTGTGAAGCACACCCTAGATTTACAAAATCGTCTGGCACGTGGTATGGGCGATCACCGCCCTTTGCAAGTTCGCCAGCTATGAAAGTTCCTATATTGATCATGTAGAGTGTATGACCGTCACGATCTTCCCCAAGTACCGCCTTAGCAGCTTTCTGGCCGGAAGCACCAGGTAAGTTCACTATGTAAGCGGGCATACCGTTCATAGTCGGAGCCTCGTGCATATAAGACGCAAAGCCTCTTGCAGTGGTGTCCGTACCTCCACCTGCCGAAAAGCCAACCATAATTTTCACTGGCTTGCTTGGATAATCCGCATAAGCCGCTCCAGCAGCCAGCATTGTAAAAGCTGCAAGACTTGCAGCAACTTTCTTGATAG
>CACPHA010000163.1 GCA_902633655.1 Paracoccaceae bacterium | reverse complement strand
GAAGTCAAAAAAGCAATACATTCATTTTTAACGTCAACTCAGAAAAAACTAAATTGCTTCGCATTCAAAACAAATCCGTTGTTGTAAAAAGAGCTATAATCATCTATCCGATCAGACCAAGCCATCAAATAGTTTCGGCTTGTTTTTCCCCAGTATCAAAGTTCATCAACCAGTTTGCTACAATTTAGAATAAACTCTTTTTTATATTTTAGAAAGCTAGTTTTACTTGGTAATAGACCTCTCGCCAATAAGTACTGCTTTTTACGTTAAAGCGCGCCAGTTCAAAGGGCGTCTGCAAATCAAACAACAAATATTGCTTTGACGGGATATCCTGCGCTAGCAAGTTTTCATATTAGATTAAAATTTTGGAGAATGTTGATGCTAAGTGCAATAGTAAAGTCGCGGTTCGTAAAAATCTTTATCTTTGGCGCTATGCTAGTCAAATCTACACAAGAAGTTTTTGAGCAAATTGATAAAGTTGGCGCTCACCACGGAATAGCGATATTTGCATTATTTCAGTTACTGAAGGTTTTGTCTGAATTTTATGAAGCCGCAGAAGTTATTGATGACGATTAAACTGAATTCTTTAAACACTCCCATATGTCTAAAGAAATTGCCTGAAAATCAGATTGAGGTGCTTTCGCAATATAGCCTTTAATTCGATGCAAATATTCCATTTTCTATTAAGGCGTTTTACGACAAGAATTTAATCAAATCTTAATTTATACCATATGCCTGTTTTGCAAGTCTTACAGGACCTACAACCACATCATTATCGTTAATCCCTGTATCACTAATGTAATCATAAAATTTTATACAATCTTCAGCCTGCAGCTCATTCCAATCATACGCCAAAGCCGTTTGGTACATTGACCTCGCTAGTATAAACCAAAATAAGCGCACAGCCGACCACGTTATTAGATCTCCTAATTAAATAAACATTTGCTCAAGATGTACGTTAATTACATGGTCGGTTACTGTGTAGCAAAATCCCAATCTCATCACAAACCATAAATATTTTCAATAAGCCTCAATTAGATACAGAACCAATATACAAAAAAGATAAAGAGTTGGAAATAACCATTTACAAAACTGATTCAAACTAATTGCTTTTGATGGGTTCTCTATGAAGTGCCCCATCACTATATTTGCCGCCACTGTTAAGGAAACTATTACAAGGCTAATGTTTAGCAGTCCATGAACCAGAGTGAAGTACGAAACATGTGGTAGCATGTCACCCATTACTAACTGATAGGCCGTGATTGTAAGTATACCAATAAACGATACATTTAGTCGATCTTGAATAGATTTTACATCTAGCCAAAAAACAGAAAAACACAATAAGACTATCAAAATTAATGGTACGATCACGGTTCTAGAGACAAAAACCGATTCCCGTTTGACGCCTATCTCAAAAATGAAAGTTGAGGTATTTTTATCATTTCCTAACAGGGGGGCTCGCATTTCACCAACAGCAGATTGAAGACTTACTAACCTCCACGCCGGAACCGTTAAATCTTGCATCTTCAACTCAGACTCGACAAAATCGCTCGAAAAATCATCGGCTTCAATAAACATCTGATCAGTAGCATAGCCGAATAAGGCGAACTTTAAAAGAAGCTTTTGATTATCAAAGGGAAATGACCTTAGGTTCATCGGCGTCCTTACAGAGCTATTTATTTCCCTAAGTAAAGTAGTGGAACCGTTTGGCTTTATCTTTACAATAGATGCGCCAGACTCGCTTAAAGAGCTTTCATTCATTAGAACAACTTGGGGATACCAGCTTGTTGAAAGCTCATCAAATTGAAAGCCTCCAGTGTAGGTCTTTTCATCAACACCAGCTACACTTGGATCGAAAGCATTTCGCTCATCTATCCAACTCAGTTTCATTTCGGCTTTAAAACCCACTAACTGCTCATGATCAGAGATAAAATTAACATCTAACAACTTTACTGCCATTTTAACCTTTAATGGCTCGTCTTGCTCGGGTGGGCTGATAGAGTAAGGAATAGTATCTATCATCCATCCAGCGTCACTTTTTG
>CACPHA010000162.1 GCA_902633655.1 Paracoccaceae bacterium | reverse complement strand
TAAGGAAATTGTAAAAATTGATACCCCCCTATACGAACGTGAAATGGGTGGCGCTGTTTTAGAGCAGGTTCAAAAGCAATTATGGGGGCTTATGCGTGATGAAGCCCGAGAAGCAGATAAAGAACTAGTTAATGTCTAAGATCGCAAACAATAAGTTAGCTGAACGCACTGTTATTTTTCGAGGCGGTGGTTTTGCGCCAAGTCCGCGCCGATGGGTTGGCATTTCGGTATTCGTATTTTTGATTGCCGTCGCTGAATTGGGTACGCAAATGGGGTGGATCACTGCCCTTACGCTGCCTAAACCCTCTGATGTATTCGTGACTTTGCACGAACTATACAACTCAGGTTTGTTGTTTAAACATGTTGGACTATCGCTGTCACGATTATCGGTAGGGGCGGTATTTGGTGTTTCTACAGGAATAATAATTGGTGTTCTAATAGGACTTTTTTCTTATATAAGGGCAGGACTAGTGCCACTTGTTGCCGCAATATTCCCAATTCCTAAAATTGCCCTTTTACCGCTTTTTGTAATCTGGTTTGGGATTGACGAAGGATCAAAATACGCACTGATTGCGTTTGGTACTTTTACCCCAACAGTGGTCGCCACCTATGGTGCCGTAGATAATGTGGACAGAACATTAATCCGCATGGGGCAAAGCTTTGGTCTTTCTTGGTTGTCTATTGTACGAAAAATTGTGCTGCCTGGCGCGATGCCTGGAATATTATCAGGCCTCCGGATCAGCCTTGCCATTGCAATAATTCTGCTTGTTGCTGCTGAAATGCTGGGCGCAGAATATGGCATAGGAGCATATATTCTTGAAGCTGGATCATTATACGATCTTGAACGTTTATTTGCTGGAGTAGTGATCCTTTCACTTTTTGGTGTTCTAATTAGCGCGGGGATTGGACTTATTGAGCGGAGTGTACTGTCTTGGCGCACTTAAAAGAAAAATACGATGTTATTGTCGCTGGGGGTGGAACAGCGGGTGTCGCAGCGGCCACTGCGGCGGCAAGGCAAGGCTCGCGCACCCTGTTGATTGAGCGGAACCATTGTTTAGGTGGGGCGGCTACCATGCGTGGTGTTTCAACTTGGTGTGGATTTCATGCCCTTGATGCTGAACGCAAGCAAGTTGTATTTGGTATTGTGGACGAGGTTCTGCGTGCGCAGGATGCGCTGGGGGGATTGGGACCCATCCGTGCCCATCGCGGTGTATTCCGCCCGTTTGACTCCGAAGTACTAAAAGTTGTTCTAGATGAAGTTGTTACACAGGCTGGTGTAGATGTACGATTTGGCGCCATGGTACAATCGGCAGAGCGTGACGGGGATAATATCTCATCCATTACAGTTGCAACACACGGCGGTTTAGAAAAATTTATTGGTTGCGCCTTTGTCGATTGCAGTGGCGAGGGAGATTTGGCAGCTTTTGGTGGAGCCAGCACACGTTATGGTAATACCGATGGCGTAAACCTTGGGTCGCTTGCGTGTCGTTTTGGAGGCTTGCCCGAGGATAAGCTCATTACTGTCGATGACGTTACGAAAGCGGTCACTGAACAAAGTTTTCTGCAAGGTGCTGTGACCAAAGACCGTTGTGTTACCGTTCGCTTGCCGATATCTGGCGATTTGGTACTTTATCTTGCCTCACATGATTACGATCCACGCGACTCTCAGTCCTTGAGCAATGCTGAGATCGATGTACGCAAGCAATCTTGGAACTATCTAAAAGCGATAAAATCGATTGATGGGTGTGAAAATGCCTATCTTGTTTCAACTGGCCCAGAGATTGGCACGCGTGAGTCGCGTCATCTGAATTGTTTGCATCACTTCACTTGGGCAGAGATTGAAGAACGGACGTCCCAAGAAAATTCAATTGCTTTGGGAGCATGGGGTTCCGAATGGCATGACCGTATTAGCTATGCCAGTAATTTTGAATATCCACCTGAAAAAACCCCTTATGAAATTCCAATGGGCTGTTTAGAAAGCATCGACACACCTAACTTGTTTTGTGCTGGGCGTCTCGCCGATGGAGATCGCAAGGCGGGCGCTGCAATCAGAGTTATGGCCACCAGCATGGCTACCGGTCAGGCCGCAGGGACGGCAGCTGCTCTTTTGGCTAGCGCGCGTTATTCTGC
>CACPHA010000161.1 GCA_902633655.1 Paracoccaceae bacterium | reverse complement strand
TCTATTTACAATTGCTCGCCAGCCAAATTCATTTATTAATTGCTCGTAGATTTATTCAGGAGACTACAATGAGCCTATTCGACAAATGGTGGGATGCTGCACACTCAAAAAATAGAGATCAGTTGGCAGAGCTACTGGACTATAATTTTATATTTGTCAGGCATAATACGGGTGAGAAATTGGACAAAAATAAATATCTTGATGCCATGATGACTGATGTAAGAGACAAAACGGCCTGTGAAAATAGACGTTTAATCTATGAAAATGACGAAATTGTTGTCAGTCATTCAATACTTGATGGCCCAATGGGCAGGAACGCAGTGATGTTAGTGCGCCTGGTAAAAGACGGAAAGTTTATCAGGCAGGAAACCGGCATGACGCCATTACCTGCTAAGTAATTTCAGATTTAACAGAACGGTGCAGATTATGCTCGGCCTGTGAGGCGAATAGTACCCAATCTTTTAGCGCAGATTATTGTAGCCAACAATTCTAAAAGAGATCATGGCTAGGCCTTTGGGGAGGAGGGTCTAGCCATACTTTCTTGGACATAGTATTTCTATCAAGACATTGGTGTCCGGACACACTCTTTTGCGTCTGCATTCCATACCCAACCAGCTCCACACGAGCCTTCTCCCTCACAATAATAACTGTCACTCTCGTCAATCTCGCCCCAAGAGTATGCAGGAGCACAAGCGCTAAACGAAACCAAATTTATCACCACAAGTACTCTTATGAAATTTACCAAGATATTGACTGGCTTGGTACCGGCTGTTCCCATTTGATCATCTTACAGGACGTCAACTTGTTTGGGTCATGCTCTTCAAGATTAATCTTTTTAATGTGCTGATAAAGGTATGGCGGTGTCTCGCTTTTTTGGTCCGAATATTTCAGTGCTGCTTCTAAATAGGGAGCCATTGCTCTGTTCCTCTGGTTAGCTTTTTTCTATTACATCCAAACGGCATTATTATCTGCAAGTTAATTGAACAACGAAAACAAGAGTTTGCAAATATGAATTTTCTTAAACAGGATTAAATAAACGTTAAACAAACTATAACTGCGGGAAGCAGCCATGTGGTGTCTCTGGGTGCATGATCTACGTAAAGTTGATCTTCGCTTGTAGCCATTAGGGAACAGCTTGAGGATAGTGGCTGCGTTTCTGGGGGGACCTAGCCACCTTTAACCTGGTATCAGCGCACGAGAAAAAATCTCATATCTTCTTTGCTGATTTTGCCCAGTAAAGAAATTTAAGAACTGTCCAAAATATACTAAGACTTCTTGCGTTTCTCCATCATCCGTAGTGTATTCGATTTTTACCTGGTCGCTTTGATATTTCCCTGATCCACCAGTATCTTTTTTTACACTTTTTATCGCCTGAAAGGGGATTATAGTGTCTCTATTAAATAATGGCGTGCGACTAAAAATTTCAATTTTTCTTTCATCATAGGCGATCAGCGTAGTAGTCCAAACGTTTGTATACGTAAATGAAAGCGACCATAGTAACAAAATTAGGGCGTAGCATATTAGTCGGTTTTTCTCCTGCCACAGTAAAAAAAGGTAAAAAAGAGATAGAGTATTATTAATCCAGAGAAAAGTTCTTCTATTATTACGTTTCAATTTTCCGCTATCTGAATTTTTCCATCCCGATAATAAAGTGCAGCTAAGGATACTAGACCGAAAGAAATTAAAAAGCCTTTCATTATCAAAGATCTCAAAACGCTCTCAATTTTGTGCATTTTTTATTATATTCTACCTCGTAGTGTTATGCCGAAACGAGATCCACTAGACGTGCCGCTGGTGGCTGCCCTTTCTTTTTGTGCATTTGACTCACGTTGAATGCATTCAAGCATAGCGTTTGTACCTTTCTTAAACCCATAACCTTCGCAGCTAAATTGAAGATAGCTTTTCTTCTCAAGGTCTGAAGCTGTCCTGAACCAAGCGTTTGACCCTACTTCAGGAGAACAGCTTGAAATAAGCGTAGCTATAATAATAATTTTTATCACTTTATTCATTTTCAACTCGTTAATGTCGGAAAGATTTAGTTTTGTTTAAGTGAAATAAGCACATTTGTATCTGGGAATTTAACAAGCCTTTCATTATCAAAGATCTCAAAACGCTCTCAATTTTGTGCATTTTTTATCTTTCTC
>CACPHA010000160.1 GCA_902633655.1 Paracoccaceae bacterium | reverse complement strand
CATGATTGTCTCTGCTAGATAAGGTTTCGGCGTTATTTTGAAGTGGTTAAAAGGCATAAGAAAAGGTGAATAATTCTTTACAGCTGCTAATAGGAATATTGGATATGTGATTGAACATCTAGGGAATCGCCTACTTGATGCCTATTCTACTGCCGATGCAGCATCTTTCGGAGGTTGGCTACTTGAACGGCAGCTTAGCTCCACTTCAATTCAACGTATATTCTCAACCATTCGTGCCGCATTTAATCTCTCTATCTATGAAGATGGCCTAACGTTTCCCAATGCATTTGCTAAAACATACTTAACTTCTGATGAAAGACCTAAACGTGCCTCAATATCACCTGAAGACATAAAACGTGTTCAGAAGGATTGTCTGTACATAGCTGACGAAAGAAGACTGATCATTGCATTAATCTTCGACACAGAAATGAGGCTCTCAGAGGCATCAGGATTAGTGTGGGATGATTTTACTATTCAACACCAATATACTTATATTACTCTTGTTCCAAATTTCCTTGCGCCGTTGAAATTGGCAAACAGCAAGCGACTTATTCCACTTTCTGGAGCACATTTTGAGGCAATTAAAATTCTGCACCATCGACGTGTTAACTAGTTTTTATTCAACACCTGAACTCATAAATGTGGCTGTAAGGACAACTCATGTTCTGCTGCTTTAAATAAGTGGTTAAAGCAATATGTGCCTGATGCTGTAATACACCTCTTCCAGCATCGCTTTCGTGATCGATTTAGGAATGCGAGTGTGCAATCGGAATTGATTGATCAGTTCGGTGATTGGTCTAATAAAACTATAGGACAGGGGTATGGGGAGGGATATTCTTTATCTTTGACGGCAAAATACATTCCTTTTATAGCTGACACCCCGGACTATAATTTGTATCGAAATATTTAAATTGCTTTTCCCATAAGGACGATATCACCCGTATCATCAGAAAATGAAAACGGAATGAGCTTTTTGCGAGCTATTTCTGAAAAGCCATGGCTTTTATAGGTTTTTAAAGCAATGTGATTTATTTCTTCCACTTGCAATGTAATATTTGTTACTCCCTCCGACCGAGCCACCTCATCGGTCTTAGCTAAAAACTCTTTTGCTAGTCCTTTTCCCCTATGCTCAGGAAGAATTGAAATAGCTTGAAGTAACCATGAGCCAGAAGCAATTTTCTCAAGCTCCAAAAATGGAATCCACCAATCTGGTTCATTTTCGTAATCTATTTCTGGATATGGGTTCTCTACAATAAATCCAAAAAATGCTCCCACAAGTTCTGAATTGACTTCTCCGACACTCCAATTCTTACAAAACGAGCCAGTATCGGGTTCATTACGGATTTTCTCTCTACCAAATTCAAAGAAAGATTGTCCTTGGGCAGCATACTGACTCCAAAAATATGCAGGTACCCTCCTACCAGCAGTGTCAAGAATTAGAGCTAGATTTGTGGCATCGTCAGGGTTGCCCTCTCTAAACGTCAACATGGTCACCTCCACATCACCCGCAACACAAAACATGCCTACAGATCAATGTGTTAGACACATAGTGGTAGGGTTATATGGTGCAGTCGAGAAGGTTTTGTTTCTTTGCCCCTACACCAATTACCTAGCCACGTAAGCAATACCAATAGGTTATGTGAACCAGTTTCAAATGCAAGGCTGTTTCTTTGTCTACTGTGTCGATGAGTTAAGAACGTGTCTTCAATTTTGAGAATCTTTGATTTTTGAACTTTCACATCAAAAAGATGGTTTTGCATTTTTCTGCGCCAAAACTACTATGGAAAACAGTGGCGCCCAAAACAGCAACTTCCATTGCCTTTATAACAAGTTGATTTAATATTTCTCTCACGGAAATTGAAGCGCCACTAGACGTGTCTAGAGGGCAGTACGAGTTCGCCCACAAGACTCTATGTTTTCTATTCACACCTGATGTCAAGGACGGCATTTTAAATATTAGCTCAATAATTATTTCGCTCGTTTCATAAAAGCAAACTTAATTAACAATACAAAGTAAATAGTAAACACTATCTTGTACTATAACGTTCTACCAATAATACTTTTTAACATTCTATTTTATTTTGCGGTACAACATGACCGTCAATTTTACTATATAGCCATGACTCAATACCCAGATAATTGCCTAGTCTTATGGCAAAATCACATGGTTAAACTTTCAGAAAATTTTTTATTTCACGCGAATTGAAAGATGATTTAATACCACATTGATGCTCTATGTT
>CACPHA010000159.1 GCA_902633655.1 Paracoccaceae bacterium | reverse complement strand
CTAATGCGACAGTCAGTTATAATCGCCGCCTTTAATGCAAAAAGAAGATCGTAATTTCGGACTGACCCGTTTGTTACTCAACTCTTTAAGCCGATGCCTTTGCGGATGAAGGTCCGAGAACCAAAACCTTTCCAACATCTGTATCCGACAGTTGCAGCTAAAAACCGTTCTTAAGCCCAGTTTTAGGCTACCCCCAGAAGAGATTGGAAAAACGCTGTACTACAAAATTTCATGTGTAAATGGGCTGATTCAAAATACATGACTTACCCTCGATTTTATCCCCAACTTTTACGTTTTCCACGCTTTGGTACACAGATTCTGGGGAACGAAGTTCTGTCAATAAAAAACATGCATGGCCCCTGATTCGAGGATGAAGTTGTATGAGTGATGATCGTTTGGATCGAATTGAAGGCAAAGTTGATAAACTTGCTGATGCGATCATTCAAATGGCCCGCATGGAAGAGCGCTTGGTATCTGTTTTCAAACGAATGGATAACACAGAAGCAACTCTAAAAAATTGGATAACCGACTAGACGACATCGAACGACAAGCAATTTCAAGAGGTCAAAAGATTGCTTTTGCTGAACGCATCTTCTGGATGATTTGTACGGGTGCTGTTGGCCTAGCATTTGTCTATTTGAGATAATAAATTTTAATTGATTCTATTTAGCGTCAAAATGTCTTCAAGTATAATAAGGTCGCTTACCAATGGATAATAATCATCTGCACCGAATTTAAGGCGGTTAAATTTTGCTTCAATGGCAAACCGCATTTCTTTACTAGCTGAGCTGTAGTTGTCCAAGACCGTTACAATTAAAATAACTGGATTGGTTACATCCCTAACTTTCAGCGACCCCGTCACATAAAAAAAATTTTCATTTAATTCGACTGATTTGCTTACAAACTCCACGTTGGGGAAACTACTAGCAGCTAATACTTTTTTCAGCGCTCTCGTAGCAAGGAAAAACTGCATTACTCTTCATCAAATCAAATTTTACCAAAAACATTGACTCACTTGGTTTTTCAAAATCAATTTCGAACAAGCTTTCAATGACTTTAAATTCCCCACCAAATGGTATGCCAGCAACAAAATATCTAAACTTCACATCTGTATTTTGGGGAATCTTATAATTCTCAGAGAAACTGGGGCCGCAAAAAACCAGTAGAAGGTTTAAAGAGAAAGTTAGCACTTTGCGTGAATTTGTTTTCATTCAACCGCTTCAAATTACTTAGGGATGGTGGGGGCCAAACATCATTTCCGGTGGGCTACGAATAAAAACGACCCCAGCACACTCCTGGCGTTGTCGATATAACCCCCGTCACAACCATTACCTGAAAATTGTGTTCACGTCATGACAAAAACTCTTTCTCCCAAACAAGAAGATTTTCTTGAGGCCCTGCTTGGTGAAGCTCGTGGTAATATTAGAATAGCCATGGATATTGCGGGATATTCAAAGATGACGAAAACTGCTGAAGTCGTAGGGCCGTTAAAAGAAGAAACCACCGAACGGGCAGGGATGATGCTCGAAACTATTTCAAGAAGCGCTTTGTAAAGGTCTTTAAATACTGGGAGACTATCGATCAGAATGAATTGATAGCATACGTCAGGGGCCGTCAGGATGGCTCTGATGGTGATAGAGCTTGGTCTGATAGAACTTGTGAAAAGAACTTAAATCTCGTCAAACAGTTTTGGAATTGGATGCTGGACAACGATCATGTCGAATGTCCCAATCTGATTGATGCAGCAAGGCTTATGAAGCGTAAAGCCAACACTAAGACAAATCGTAGTGAAACAAATGCTGACGCCAACCTTCCTTACAGCATCGAAGAATGCTGGGCTTTCGTAGATGCCGCCAAAAAGGATGGTTATAACATGCTTCCAGAATTGATCGTCTTGGGTATGTATACGGGCTGTCGAATAGAGGAACTATGAGCTCTCAAACTTGAAGATGTTGGTCCTGATTATTTTGCAATACAGGATGGCAAAACTGAGGCCAGCCAGCGCCGTTTACCGGTTCACTCAGCAATAAAGCAAATGGTTGAGCGGTTGATGCAGGATAGTAAGAACGGATATTTGTTAAGCGGATTATCCAGCAAAACCCGATACAATTATCGATCAGCAGCTATAAGTGAGAAATTGGGGTATCTTAAAAAGTCGATGGGCTTTTCTGATAGAAAACAAACTTTTCATAGTTTGAAGGCAACATTGATCACACGTTTGATGAATGTTGAAGCCGATAGCACTTTAAGCAAGAAACTTGTTGGCCACAAAATTCAGGATCTGACTTGGGGTGG
>CACPHA010000158.1 GCA_902633655.1 Paracoccaceae bacterium | reverse complement strand
CGGCTTCCGCAATTGGTAACTTACGTAGCAACGCAAAGCCAAAACCGACGCCATAAACAAGAGAAGTCGCGACTAGGTAGGCCAATGTAAAATCCCAACTAAATACCTCTCCTAGGTTCAAATTTGCAGAAAAATGAAACAACATGGCAGATAAAGCGAAATAAAACACAAATTTTGTTAGGTAAACGGTTGCTCCTGCCGAAAAGAAACCACGCCACCCAGCAAAATAACCCAAGCCAATAATAGCGAAAAATGGTAATGTCTTTAAGAAAATTTCGACCATAACTCTTGGATTAGCATTAAACAGAACCAGGTCAATTGAATAAGACAGCTATACAAAATTCTTACTTTATCTGGACTAGTTTTTTTGCTAATGTATCTACCATAAAACTAAAAGGTCATGGTGATTTTTTTAAATAGTTTGAAGGTCTAGAGGCGCTGAAAAGTTTCCTCAGGCGTAATCCCATTAATATTGAAACAATTAGGTAAGCCTAATTCTGTTATCTCAAATATAGCAAAGAATATTTACTTCGTTTGGTTACTTACTAAGTTCAGCTTTATGAGCTTTTACCAGATCGGCCATTGAATGGAACATGAAATTATAACTAGGCATCTTAACAGGATCCATTGTAGCCCCAAATCCTTTTTTATCATGACGGCGATAGATCCAACAATTGGGAACAAGGTGTTTGTTTGCAGGAGCGTGATCATGGAACATGCTTTCTGCCGTATGGAGGATATCAGATTTCTCGATTCCCTGCCGCCCCAACGCAGTAAGCATATAACCAAAGTTACGATCATTTGGTTTGTAACTACCAATATCCTCTGCAGTATACACACTGTCAAAAGTCACACCAAGGCGCGCGTTGGAGCCTTGAAAACTCTGATTGTCCGTGTTGGTCAGCACAACGAGTTTGAAATGTTGTTTTAGATAATTTAAAGCGTCCACACTATCACAAAAGGCTGGCCATTGCTGCACAGATAATCCATAGACCTCACATTCTGCCCAGTTGACTCCTACACCCCAATCTTCGGCCAACCTTCTGTAAACGACAGCCAACAAATCAGAATATTTCTTCGTAGGGTTCCAAATTTGCGTTGTGGATTCGTGATGCGCATGCGCCTCAAGAATATCATCTCGACTAAGTTTTTTTTTGACCCTATCAGTAAGCGGTTTAAGCGCACTTACCATACCACTTTCCCAATCAATAAGCGTACCGTAGACATCAAAAGCCAAAACTTTAAAATCATTAAGCTTCATTTCAGGACCTACTACTTTGAATTCGCATCAACTAAACTTGATTACAGTGTTGAGCTACTCAAACAGTTGCCCCCGGTCAATAGAAGTTTAGTAGCCATATGGCAGATTATTGGTTGAACCCGCTATAGCATTAAACAGCCTGGATGATGTCTATACTCTTTCGTTGTGCTAACTTTATTCTTGATCATTTAAATGGTGTGATAGGCTCTGTATTACTTAAAGGTTCCTGCGTCCTTCTATTTATTAACTTCCGAAAAGATAGTCGCCGCAAGTACTGTCTTTGACAACTCAAGTTCGATTGATTCCAGGCTCGAATATGTCTCATTAAAATTCGAATTTTCTTCAAATTCAAGTCGCGGACAATTCTAATACTTCCTTGGCCTCCGGTAGCCCAACCGCAATAACATAGACCCCAAATTAGTGCGATCTAAATATGCTTTTGGATAGTTGACTCACAGGTTTAGAAGTGAGAACAAATAATGAACACAGTTATGATCCCGATGTCCAAACGCCGCATTTTATCACTATGGTTTAATCGTTTTGGCGCAGAGCGTCTTCTGCGTCAGCAGGGACAATTGTGTGACCAGCCTTTAGTGATTGTAGAAGACTTAGGAAAAATACAGGTGCTATCCTCGTTGTCGGAGCGCGCCACTAAAGAAGGGGTATATAGGAGTCAACCACTAGTTGATGCACAGGCCATGTGCCCTGCGCTAGTTACCAGGCTTCGCAACAAACAGGCAGAAGAGCTTTTTTTGAGAGTGTTAGCCCGCTGGGTAGAAAAATTCAGCCCATGGGTAGCCATAGAATCCTGCGACAGTCTGATACTTGATATCACAGGCTGTTCGCACCTTTTCGGTGGGGAAGCCAGAATGATGCAACAGGTCCAACAAGAGGCGCGTGATCTCGGTTTCAGTCTCAGCGTAGGAATTGCTGACACTCCTGGAGCGGCCTGGGCTTTAGCACGCTACGCTGGACAAGAACCACAAAGCCATCTTAATGGAGATGCTATTGATCAAGAGGCTCGTGCCACACGATCCCGCGCAGCCAAACGGCGACCTTGGGAACTGAGCGGCTC
>CACPHA010000157.1 GCA_902633655.1 Paracoccaceae bacterium | reverse complement strand
GCCCGAGGTCTAATTTTGACAGAACAAGGCGAATTACTCTTTGACGCCACCAAAACCATGAACAAGCGCATCGATGCAGCGGCAGCGCGAATAAAAGACAGCGAGGAAGAAGTTTTTGGTGAGCTTAGAGTAACCACTACTACCGGCATAGGAACTCTTTGGCTAGCTCCCCGTTTGAACAAGCTATACGAAAAATATCCAGCCTTAAAAATTGATCTAATGATGGAGGAACGGGTTCTGGATCTACCCATGCGTGAAGCGGACGTAGCCATCCGAATGAAAGAACCCTCTCAGGCTGATTTGATACGTAAGCGACTGATGTTTGTGCGGATCGGACTCTATGCTACTCGGAACTACATTGCAAAACATGGTGAACCACGCTCCATGAACGACATGAAAGTTCATAGATTGATCTTTCAGAATCCTCGTTCCCCGCAAGTTCTTGCGGGCCTGAATCTGGTTCAAGAATTGATGACATACGATATCGGTTCAACGCTTACCGTTAATAATTACTATGG
Organism: Paracoccaceae bacterium; assembly: GCA_902633655.1. Taxonomy (GTDB): domain Bacteria; phylum Pseudomonadota; class Alphaproteobacteria; order Rhodobacterales; family Rhodobacteraceae; genus LFER01. The sequence continues at coordinate 1,865 of CACPHA010000157.1, read as the reverse complement.
GGTGCTTCAAGCCGCTAGTCACGATTTAGGAATTGGTGTCTTGCCAGACTATGTAACAAACGCCTTCGATAGTGTGGTGAGAGTTTTTCCAGACTTACAGAGCGTGGAGGTGCCAGTTTACCTTGCTTACCCAGAAGAACTTCGTCAATCCAAGCGTATCGAAGCCTTCAGAGAGTTTGTTGAAGCGGAAATACAAGAGGACCGTCGAAAACTTCGATTAGACTTCGTAAAATAAACTACTAGGTCCACCCAATGCAAAGTTAATAATCAAGGCGATGATCTACTTGCGTTCCAATCAGGTGCAACCCCCAAAACCCGCGTATCGGCAGGTAAATCAGGATTAAATAAGCGATTATGTGCTAACGTTGAGATAAAAAGTGGGTTTTTGTCAGACAAATCTTCAACAGTACACTCAAGTTCAAATCTCTGTGCATATGCTTCAAAAACAAGACTGCAGGTACTTGCACGCGTAATCAGATTGGCGCCTTGCGATCTACTTTGGAATGTCGCCGTAAGTATTTCTGAGAATTGGCTGGGTTTTTGATAATAGGTTGCTGAAAAGTACTGCAAAGCCTGGCTACGTCGTTGTGCAACGTCAAACGTTTTCCGCGACATATGCAGCATTTCGGGGATTACGGAATACATTGGAAGCTTGTTCATTATTGTAATTATGGTGCCGATGTTTTCTGATTTATTACCGAGGAATACCTCGGGCATCACACTGTTTGTAGGCTTACCCAAGTGTTCACGCATCATGATTTGACGCACAAGACACTGCCATTTAAGAAATTTATCTTTGAGCCGGTATTTAGCATAGCTATCACCCAATAGCACCGATACTGAACTCATAACTAACTCGTAATCTTTTCTTTAAATCAGAGTATAGGGCCTATCGTGGGTAAGACTAGGAATTTTACCGCGAGCGTCTACGACTTCGTCGAGATTGATCTTGGCCATTACTATTCCAGGATATTCGCCACCATCTGCCAAAACTTCACCCCATGGATTAATTATAACGCTGTGCCCGTAACTTTCCCCACCACCTTTTATAGCTCCCACAGCACAAGGCGAGACGACAAATGTCCCGTTCTCGATAGCGCGCGCACGGTTTAAAATATGCCAATGTGCTTTACCCGTCTTTTTCGTAAAGGCTGCCGGGATGCATAAAATTTATCGATGTCTGGCAGAGCTTCGCCTTCATCGAGTTCAACGGTTTCCCAGGTATTCCCATCCTCTTTCAAGAATTGACGGAAAATGCCTGGATGCTCGGCTCTCGCATGTTGCAAAACTAGAATGTGCATAGCTGTACCTCTTTCAATTATTACTTCCTTAATTGAATTGCCATAACAGAATTTGCAAGTTCTCAGCGAAAAGAAGAAGGAGTCCGCTCAAAATAATCTGCAAATAATCGGGAAAAATGCGAGGAGTTAGCAAACCCAGTTGCAAACGCGATTTCGGTAAGTGATAGACGAGAATTTATAAGTAAATTTCGGGCCTTATCCAACCTCATATCTCGGTAATAACCCATGGTCGAACGACCAAGCTTTTCTTTGAAAAGTCGATTTATTTGCCTTTTAGAGAGGCCTGATACACCTGCCAAATCTGTAAGATTACATGGATCTGCTATATGATTTTCCATTAATTTCACTGCATCAAGAATTGCTGCATTAGAAGATCCAATACGAGCAGCAATACCGCTTCGCTGAGGACCGATAGATGGACGAATTTCTGTATGCAAGAACCAGTCACTTACAAGATTTGCAAACTGCGCGCCATGGTGCTTCGTGATCAACTCCAGCATCAAATCGAGTGCAGCTGTTCCACCAGCACAGGTCAAACGATCTCTATCGATCACATAAAGTGTA
>CACPHA010000156.1 GCA_902633655.1 Paracoccaceae bacterium | reverse complement strand
AACGGATTTCTTTTGCTTACCAGTCAAAACATCAAACTTTGCTGTCGCGTGTCCTTTATCCCGAGCCACTTCGGCCGGAGCGTATCCTTTGCCCTTTTTGGTCAAGACGTGAATCAGCATTGGCCCGTCCGCGCGCGCTTTTACCGTGCGTAAAATTGGAAGCAGTTGATCCATGTCATGACCATCGATGGGACCAATATATGAAAAACCTAGAGCTTCAAACAGCGTGCCCCCTACAGTTGCGCCTTTTAATAGATCCTTGGCTCGCTTTGCACCCTCCTGAAAGGGTTCAGGCAAAAAACTAATTGCGCCCTTTGCTGCTGCCTTAAGTTCTTGAAATGGTGCTCCTGCGTACAATTGTGATAAATAGGCAGAAAGCGCGCCAACCGGTGGGGCAATGGACATTTCATTATCGTTAAGAATAACGAAAAGTCTCTTTTTCAAATGTCCTGCATTGTTTAGCGCTTCATAAGCCATGCCAGCACTCAATGCACCGTCTCCAATCACGGCGATCGCGTCACCCTGCCCAGTATCACAACTCCCACCAAGATCACGCGCAACGGCAAAGCCCAATGCTGCACTTATTGAAGTGCTGGAATGTGCTGCTCCAAAAGGATCAAATCTTGACTCGCTTCGTTTTGTAAAACCACTAAGCCCATTTTTTTGTCTTAAAGTCCTGATACGATTGCGCCTTTCAGTAAGAATTTTATGAGGGTAGGATTGATGACTAACGTCCCAGATCAATTTGTCTTTTGGGGTTTCAAAAATGGCATGTAAAGCCACGGTGAGTTCTACAACACCCAATCCAGCCCCTAAATGCCCCCCAGTTTCAGAAACAGCCGAAATTGTTTCACTCCGTAATTCATTTGCGATTTCAGCCAACTCTTCATCATCAAAACGCTTTAAGTCAGACGGTAAAGTGACTTGATCAAGCAAGGGGGTAAAAGGGCGTTGCGACATTTTTGACTTTCTGCAGATGACTTATCTATCGCGCGAGATAATAAAGTGCGCGACTTCCTTCAAGGCATCAGTTTTCTTTCCGAGGGGTGACACGGCATCACAGGCCGTTTCAATTAAAGCTTTCGCGTGTGATTGCGCATTTTCCAGTCCAAGCAAAGATACAAAGGTTGCTTTCCCTGCAGTCTCGTCTTTGTTGAGCCGTTTGCCAGCTTTTTCTTGATCACCACGGACGTCCAAGACATCGTCCGTGATTTGAAACGCAAGTCCTATAGCATCCGCGTAAATCCTAAGAGGTTCTGGATCCGCCTCAGCAAGGATAGCACCACATGTTGCTGACCAGCGGAAAAGTGCCCCCGTTTTGGCATTTTGCAGGGCAGTAATCTCTTTCAATGTCAGGGAGGAATTTATTGACTCAGCAGCTATATCGAGCGCCTGCCCTAAAACCATACCTTGCCCCCCCACTGCCCTTGCAAGACCTAAAGCTAGCTCTGATCTAATCGCAGCTCGCGGACTGCAAGCAGAATTTAGAACAAGTTCAAAGCCTAATGATTGGAGTGCATCGCCAGTAAGCACGGCAGTAGCCTCATCCCATTTTTTATGAATAGTCGGCAGTCCACGTCTGAGATCATCATCATCCATGCAAGGCAAGTCATCATGAACTAGCGAATATGCGTGTATAGCTTCAATCGCACCAGCAGGCCAGATCGCCTGGGTTCTTAGAACACCAAAAACTGCGGCGCTTTCAACCACCAGAAAGGCTCGTAGCCTTTTACCTCCACTGAGCGCATGACGCATCGCGTGTATAACTGAAAGATCTTTCCAAGTAGATAGATAAGAATCAAGATGTTCTTGGATGGTGCGCCCGTTTTCCTTTAAAGCTTCAAGAAACATCTAAAGACCATCAATAGCCTTTGTTCCAAGCTCTCCGTCTTCTTCTTGAGTTATAAGAGCAACTTTTTCTTCTGCCTCTTTAAGCTTCGTCTGGCAGTGCAGTTTAAGCTCTGCTCCACGTTCGTAAAGCTTTATGGACTCCTCAAGCGGCACATTACCCTGCTCTAGATCGCTTACCACCTTTTCAAGCTCGCGCATCGCATCTTCAAAGCTCATTTCTTTAACGGGAATATCTGTCATTTGGTAACCTCTTTGAGTGTTTCGACATGAGCTTTGACTGAAGACGCCAGAGCGTCTAGATCATAACCGCCTTCAAGGACAGAAACCACTCGTCCTTTACAATGCTTCTCTGCGATTTGATTAAGCTGCCGCGTTAGCCATATAAAATCTTTTTCTACCCAGTTCAGTTCTGCAAGGGGGTCTGCAGCGTGCGCGTCAAACCCTGCAGAAATAAACAAAAATTCCGGGGCAAACTCTTCCAGTTTTGGAAACACCAGCCGTTCATAAGCTTCACGCATCTCCTTGCCAGCACTTTG
>CACPHA010000155.1 GCA_902633655.1 Paracoccaceae bacterium | reverse complement strand
GCGACTAACGACTTGCCTCCATGCTTTACCGTCTTTCAACATGAATACGCGCGTGACAATTTCACCATGTTCTTCCCAGCGTGCCTCTGAAACAAACTCATTTTCATGCACCAGTGTGGGATTATGTTTTTTTAGATAGTCTTTCTCCCTTACTAAACGATCAAGGTTTTCAACATGCTCATCACGTGTGAGTAACTCAGTTTCTCTAATAAACAAAAACTCCTCATGGTGCAGGTCCCTAAATACTTCTTTATCCCAATTATCCACTAAAGCTCTTAATTTCCAAAATATACTTCCCATCAACACACTCCTCTTTTTGCTGTTTTTAAAACTGTAACCAACCCATTTTCCAACGACAACAAAAGGCTAAAGCATGAAAGAATTGCTGAATGGGCTAATCGGCCCAGTAACAGGCATTATCGACAAGGTAGTGGCTGACAAAGATCAAGCTGAAAAGCGTGCACCTGACATCGCTAAGATGGCAGACCGTCACGCACAGGAGGCGATGTTAGCGCAGATTGCAGTCAACCAAGCTGAGGCGCAAGGCAACACATGTAAAAATTGGCAAACATGACACTTCTATCGCTGTGCTTGAGGCGCAGATTGCATCTCACAAAATAGCTCATGATCTTGAAATAAAAAACGTTAAAGAGGCGCTGCGATCCATAGCCTCTAAGCCGGACGGTATAGAGCTGGCGTTAAGGGAGAGGTGATGATTATTGAATTGCAAAATGAAATTGCTTAACGCATTCAAGATAAAGCTGGTCGAAGAATTGTGCTCCATTCGAATCAAATGCATTTTTAATGTAAAATGACTCCCTACCAACAATTTCTTCCATTTTTAAAAAAATGTCGTTTAATTCAACTTCAGAAATTAACTCTCCTAGCGGTGTAGCAAGCTTTTTCCCCAAGAATTTGATAAATTTCTCCATCCGCTGTTCCACGGCTTCACTTGAGTAATATTCATCGTCAACTTCCAATTCTAGCTGCGAGCGAAGTGCATCATCTTCAGTTGCCGCGAATATAGCTATGCAGTTTGCGTTGTCTTCAAGATAATTTACACTTTCATCAACTAGGAATTGTTCAGCCCATAGCGGTTTTAAAAGCCAAATTGGCGCAAGTAGGAAGAGTTAGAGGGCGGCGTACTTCATAAAAACATTGTTACTGCCTCAACTGAATACTTCAACCTTCTTTTAAAACCACCTTTACAAAGGGGATGATGTGATTCTGGGTTACATATGGTTGAACCTGTAACGGCGCTTACAGGAGCTACTGCCGCGTTTAACGCAATCCGCAAAGGTGTTCAGGTTAGTCGTGACCTAGAGGGCATTGCTAAAGACCTGTCGCGCTGGAGAAAAGCCCGTGCCGACTTTGATTTCGCAGAAAAGCAGATCAGAAAGCTACCTTGGTATCGTGCCCTGGGGGGAGGTGTCGAAGCCCAAGCGATGGAGATATTCGTTCAGCGTAAGCAATTGGCCGCACGGCACAAGGAAATGAAGGATTGGATTTGCGCTATCCTTGGTCCTTCGTCTTAGGAGGAGCTGCTTGCTATTGAAGCCGATATCAGAAAATAGAAGCGGGAGCACGAGTGGCGGCGTATCGAGCTACGGCAAAAGATCATCGAATGGGCAGCAGGCATACTGTTGTCCGTGATATGTGTCGGTGCGCTGGTTGGGCTGGTTCTGCTTATGCGAAGTGTATGAGGGGATTAGATTACAGGCTACTGTAATCAATTTCTACACTGTTTGGCCCTTCTTCAAACCAAGGAACTGCTGACATATTAGACAACCATTGTACCGCTGAATTTGCAAAAATGTGTTTTACAGGCGCTAGGCTTTTATGTTGTTCAAGAAAACCAGCTCGTACGCTGTAAAGTGTTTTTTCGGTATCTACTGCATAGATATGTGTCCCACAGTTTCCGCAAAATCCCTGTGTTCTAACAGCTCCGCTTCCACCTATTTTATTATAATTTGAGACTTCACCTTGGATGGAAATGTTTTCGGATTTCAACATTACATTATTCCGGAAAGGTCCACCGCCAAATACCTGACAGTCCGTACAATGACAGGCCACTATTTTATTTGCTTCTACAGCACCCGTTAGAGTGATTTTACCACAATGACATTTCCCGCTGACATTAATTAAGTCCGTCATCGCACTTCCTTTCTAAGATTTTTTGCCTCCCAAGTTCCACCATACTGATAATCTTTGGAGTGCAAGTTAATAAATCCGATTGTTCAGTTGAAGCCGCTTTACCTCGCCTTCCATAAACCAACTTTCTTTTTGTGTTGTGGAAGACATAATCGTGGTCCGCATCTCCAAAGCCCCATCTGCACTCTTTTGATCGGGAAATACTAATATTCCAAGCATAGATGTATCGCTTGTTTGTATTTGGATAAAACACTCGGCGCCATCGGGTATTGCTTTAAGTTGGCTTT
>CACPHA010000154.1 GCA_902633655.1 Paracoccaceae bacterium | reverse complement strand
ATGTCGTGGCATGCAGCTGGCACCTATCGTACTGGGGATGGTCGAGGTGGAGGGCGTACCGGAGATCAACGTTTTGCACCATTAAATTCTTGGCCCGATAACGGAAACCTTGATAAGGCACGACGCTTACTTTGGCCAATAAAACAAAAGTATGGCAACAAGATCTCTTGGGCTGACTTGTTTGTACTTACTGGCAATGTAGCTATCGAATCCATGGGTGGTAGGACATTTGGGTTTGGAGCTGGGCGTGCGGATACGTGGCACCCATCAGAAGATATATACTGGGGTGCAGAGATCGATTGGTTGGGTGATGGGCGATATGAAGATACCCGCCAATCACTAGAAAACCCTCTTGCAGCAGTTCAGATGGGTCTAATTTACGTAAATCCTGAGGGACCGAATGGCAACCCAGACCCACTTTTGAGCGGTCAAGACATCCGTGAGACTTTTGGCCGTATGGGGATGAATGATGAAGAGACTGTGGCGCTAGTCGCCGGGGGTCATACCTTTGGCAAGGCTCATGGGGCTGGTGATGCAGACCTCGTTGGCGTTGAACCGGAAGGAAGCCCAATGGAGAACATGGGATTTGGATGGATCAGCGCGCACGGGTCTGGCAAAGGTAAGGATGCGATCACCAGCGGAGTTGAGGGTCCATGGACATCCAATCCAATTCAATGGGATACCGGCTATTTTGATGTATTGTTTAAATACGACTGGGAACTCAATAAAAGCCCAGCTGGTGCGAATATCTGGAACCCCGTGAATGTTGAGTATAATGACATGGCCCCAGAGGTTGATGGTTCAGGGGAGAAGGTCATGCTGATGATGACAACCGCTGATATGGCAATGATCAAAGATCCGGAATATCGCAAAGTGTCCCGGCGCTTCCATGAGGAACCTGAGCTATTAAAAGAAGCATTTGCCCGTGCGTGGTTTAAGCTTTTGCATAGGGATATGGGGCCAAAGGGCCATTATCTCGGACCAGAAGTTCCCGAGGAGGATTTGATATGGCAGGACCCAGTACCGAAAGGAAACACTAGTTATAACATAGCTGAAATGAAAGCGGCAATCAAAGCAAGCGACCTCAGCCAACAGGAGATGATTGAAACGGCTTGGGCATCTGCTTCAACCTTCCGCTGCACCGATATGCGCGGTGGTGCCAATGGGGCACGCATCCGTCTTGCTCCTCAAAAAGACTGGGAAGCCAATAAACCGGTGCAGCTTGTTCGTGTTCTCAAAGTTTTGGGTGAAATTTCCGATATCCATGGGGCAAGTCTTGCTGATGCGATTATTTTGGCAGGTAGTGTTGGCATTGAACTTGCGTCCGGTGTTGAAGTGCCTTTTACACCAGGTCGCGGCGATGCGAGCATAGAGCAAACAGACGTGGAAAGTTTCGATGTTTTGGAACCAATAGCGGATGGTTTTCGTAATTACTTAAAAACAGAGCTCAGCATTTCACCTGAAGAAATGTTACTTGATAAAGCCCACCTTCTCGGACTTACGGCTCCAGAAATGGTTGTACTTGTAGGCGGACTTCGGTCAATGGGTATAAGTGCAACAGGCCAAGGAATTTGGAACTCAGAAGGCTTGTTAACGAACGAATGGTTCAGCACACTTCTAGACATGGGAGTAACTTGGAAAGAAACTGGTCCTAACGCATACGAGGCAACAGACCGTAGATCTGGTATGGCAGTGCGTACGGCAACACGATACGACCTTGTATTTGGTTCAAATTCCGAACTTCGCGCGATCGCAGAAGTCTATGCTCAGAACGATAATAAAGATAAGTTCAAACTTGATTTTGTGAACGCCTGGAATAAGGTTATGACAGCAGATTTAGTCTAGCCTACAAGTCTAAAATATATGCCGCGCAAAGGTAATAAGGTTTGCGTGGCATTTTTTATTCTCAACCCTTAGAAAAGCTTGAGCCGCTGTGAAGGGTCACCAATGGGAGATTCGATTCGCATGACAATAGCTCAAACAACCTTAACCGCTTCTCATGATACCAATATTGCTTTACTCGAGGATATTGTGAAAAAAGCCGTATCTGATCAAACTGATATACTTGCACTCCCAGAAGTGGCCGGCCTTATGAACAAAAATTACGCATCAATTGTTAAAAGCGTGAAAAAGGCTGAGCTGGATCCTTTTTTAACGGCCTGCAAAAAACTAGCACAGGATAATCAGATATGGATACAAGCTGGATCTACCCCAGTAAAAGGGCCACAAGGTAAACTCCTGAACCACGCCACACTGATTAACCCTGCTGGAAAAGTTGTTGCAAGCTACAATAAGCTCCATCTATTTGACGTTTTTCTCGACGGAAAATCTCCTACGGGTGAATCAAAGCGCTATAAGCCCGGAAACAAAGCTATACTTGTTGAAACACCCTTTGGCGCTATGGGTATGACAATTTGTTATGATCTGCGCTTTCCCCAGCTTTACCGCGATTTAGCAAAATCTGGGGCGCTTCTATGCTTTGTACCATCAGCGTTTAC
>CACPHA010000153.1 GCA_902633655.1 Paracoccaceae bacterium | reverse complement strand
ACTCGCTAGAAAATCATCGCCACTGTCGGCAAGTGTTTGGACCGATAGAGTATAAGTCCCAATGCCTTCGTAAGCCGCAGCATTTATGTAATAGGTACCGCTTGCCTCAGGTCGATACTCAAGGTAGCTGTCTTTTCCAGCGCCCGAGTCATCATCATAGGTTCCGCTGATACGCGATCCTGAAGCATCGTAGATGTAAGCTAAAAAGGGATCCGCAAGCGTGCCCCAGTCACCATCAGCTCCTTTGAGATCGATAACATAAGTCTCTCCCGCCACCAGCGAGACCGCATGCCAGTCTGTATCTCCGCTGGTTTCTATCTCACCAGTTACAGACGCGCCTACTATGACAGACGATTTCGTTAAGGTATTGTTGAGAACGTCACTAGCCATTTTTTCAAACGTACCAATCAATTAGTGAACTGGCTTTAGAGTTTATGTTCAAACAAAAAAATCTGAAAGAACTTTTCGATGGCGCACGCAAGATGGAAGATCTAAATAAGCTTGTCTCTTATGTTGAAAAGTTACAGGCAAAGGACTTGGAAGCCACTTAACCCATGGCTCAAGTATCATATAACTGGTTCGCTTTAACCAACGTTAACTTAGGGGAATTGCAATGCCGGATGCAAAAAATACTAATCAGTTTGCGTCCCTATTAAAACTTATGAGAAATTTGTACATCTTTGCAAAGTAGAATGTAGTAGTTTAGGTCAGCAAATGCGCTTCTGAGTTGATCAAGCACTTAAAGAAATCACATCGTCTGACTTACGCTAATTGTAATCGGTAAGGTTCTCTCCTTTAGCCCCTAGACCATGCCATGGGGTGTATGCACCGGAAAACCCCGTTTGAAAACTAGGTGACCGTGCTATCAAAAAGCTGCTTATTAAGTTTTAGCAAGATCCTACGACCTTTTAACGGGTCAGGGTAAATGAAAAGCAATCAAAAAAACACAGCTCCTTGCCCTGCATTGGCAGGCCACGAAATGCCTGGCCAGCACCCACATGGGCATGCCATGCCAACTTCTAGAAATCCTGCAAAATGTTATATGTCGGCACGGCGGCAAATCCACTGGACCTCGAACGCAAGCTGGGCGCAATAAACTCAACCAGCTTCAATTGAAGCACGGAGAGTACACAAAAGAAAAACGGTTGGTAGCCAAGAAACGTGCTTAAACCGGCCGTAAGCTTCGTGCAGTGATCAAACAAACTGAAATGAGTTTGATCGATTAAGATGTATTTGACCGCAATTGGCGCAAAGACTGGAAGCTATAGCTGAGGTCCAAGGTCCTTGTATCGAGACTTTATTTGCTAAGTCTGCTGTTTTCGTGCATGTTCTGAAACGAATATTTTGCCATCATCTTCCTCAGCAATTCCAAAGAGCCGTAGCATCTTCTTTTTTCGTATCTCATTCAAAAAATGATGTAAGTCTTCAGAGCCAAATGCTTTCGTATGCATCATGGCCGCCACAATACCTTTTTCAATACACAAAGTGCCAAGTGTTGGGTCAGACCTCACTTTTTCAACAGCAGTGGCCAGCAGGTCCACCAACTGGAGACCAGATGGTGATACATCTGGACCACCAGCTTCAAATCCTGCTTTAGCAGTCGGGTGCCGAACTCCCCTTAGAAGTGGGACTTCAGCGTCATATATATTTGAGAGGAGGCCTGGAAAGGCAACGAGAGTGTTAACTTCGCAGTCCAAAATAAAATCGCGGACTGATTGTTCGTCTGCAGGAAGATCACAAGCTTTTAAGTATTCTGTGATAAAAAATTTCCTGAATTCAAATGTGGTAAAACGCGGTCCAAGCCACATCATAAAAGGTAAACCAAAATCCATGACAGCTGGTCCTACCTGTACCAAATCATAGTCTATCACGGTTAGTTTGCCTGTATCGGGATCTCGTAAAACATTGTCAGGTTTGAAATCATTGTGCACTACGACATTACGTTGTGCTGCCTGCGAAACAGGGAAAAAGGCTGGACAGGTCATGATTTTTTCGAAGACACCAGTTTCCAATTGAAGTTCAAGAATCCTTCTTGCTGCTTTTGGATCAGGGTTCCCAACTCCCAGAACGGGCATGCCGGTATCTATCCCAGACCATGGCAAACACCAAACTGGTGCGTGAGGAGGAACGTCACTCAAAATGCCAGCTATTTGGGAATCACGGTCTAGAAATTTGCTTTTTAGGCTGTCGTACCATTCGATTGGTGTGGAATGTAGCTTTGCCATTAAACGGGCTAATTCAGCAGGTGGGGCGAGGTTATCTTCAAAGTGGAAAAAATCTTTCATTACAGATGTGCCAGATGACAGTTCTACATGAAAGTCTTCGCCGCGCATCAATATTACGGGAGCAATTTTATTTTTTCTTAATGCTTCAGTTGCGTCACTCACACGTTTGATCGTGAAAAGATGTGAATTCATTATGCTATTGCCTGAGCTGACTTTGACTATGCACTTAGGCAGCTCTCCATCGGAGCAGAGATATGTTTTTGAACCACTATTCCCAGAAACATCACGAATG
>CACPHA010000152.1 GCA_902633655.1 Paracoccaceae bacterium | reverse complement strand
AGCAGAACTTTTGGGCCTGCCCCTTCCACCTTTGGTAAACTTTGAAGATGCTGAACTTAGCGAAATGGCTCGCAGCTTTTATGCAGAGAATAAACGTATAAAGAATAATCGTATAAAGACCGAGTTAGGCATTTGTTTGAAGTACCCAAACTACCGCCAGGGTCTGAAAGACCTTCTTACACGTGAGGCCACCGGTTAGGGATTAGAAATCTTCCTTCAACTCATATGCCTTAAGGACCGACCCAGTGATGGCAATATCCTGAGGGGCAATGCCCGTTAAATCAACTATTGTAATTTGATCATCGCTAGTCCGCCCAGTAACTTCACCATTAAAAATATCGCCAAGCTCCTTAACTTCCTTTAATATCCCGGCCTTATGCGCATGCTGAAACTCTCCATGATCCAAAGATTGATCAGCCAAATCACAAACAACGACATCTGCCTTTTCTAGAAGTACTTGATCAACCTCTTGTTTCCCGGGACTATCGGCGCCAATGGCAGTTATATGCGCACCGTTACTTACCCAGTCTGCCTGGAAAAGCGCCGATGTTGCCGGCGTTGTAGTGATAATAATTTCTGATTTTCTAACACAATCTTCAAGATCCGTGATGGCGGCGGCACTAAGACCGTTGGCAGCCAAATCTTTTGATGCAAGGTCTGCTTTTTCTTTTGAACGAGCCCAGACATGGAATTCTAAAGAACCCTCAAATAGCCGATTGAGCGCGTTCGCCTGCATACGGCACTGAATCCCAGCGCCAATCAGGAGTACCTTGCGAGCACTCCGCTTTGCCAATGCACAGGTTGCCAGAGCACCACCTATTCCTGTTCGCATATCAGTCAACCAGCCTTCGTCCTCGATAACCGCCACTGGTTCTCCAGTTAACGCGCTAAACACTACCATCATCCCATTCGATGAGGGCTTGCCAAATTTTGGGTTATCATAGAACCCTGTCGCTATTTTTATTACGAAAATTGGCTCTTCATGAATATGACCAGCTTTGATGTGACAATCACCGTTCACTGAAGTAAATGGGATATGCCCAACAGGTGGCAAACTGACAGTCTTATTTGAGGCTGCGATGTAGCATGATCTAATCGCTTTTACAGAAGCATCAAAGTCAAAAGAGGCCTCAATATCGCTTTTTTTAAGATTAATCATAGTAAAGCTCCTAACAAATGGCGCGGATCTACAAGCATGCTAAAATTTTTGCATAGCCATTCAAGAAATTGCATCAATCAAATTCAACGGCGCGGCCCTCTTTGGCACTTTGCTGTGCGGCGAGTCCCATAATCACGGACTTGTAACCATCTTCAAGGGACACATCAGGGGTTTGTCTTATGCCACGCACAACTTCCAAAAACCTTTGATGCTGAAAAAATGTGGAGCCGTTGTGATCACCCGCCCGCAACAAAATGGGATCAACCTCTACCTTCGTACTGATAGAACCCTTTGGGTGACGCGGACTTTCAATAATCAATGGTTTCGGTGGCTGGCCTAAGTGCCTTGGCCAGAACCTCTCAGGTCCTGGAACTTTGGCTTCTAATTTACCTATTGAACCAATTGCAGATATTTCTTCTTGATATTCAGAGCCCTCTGCAAACATGCATAGTTCCAACATTGCTCTTGCCCCATTTTTAAAATCAGTAATAACGTAGCCATTGTCGATTATATCGGAACGCCGACCGTTGTAAATTTCATCCAAATGATTCACGTCTTGGCTCGCACTTGCCATGATACGCTTTGGTTCGGATTGCAAAATAAGGCGCATAAGATCGAAGAAGTGACAGCATTTTTCAACGAAGGTGCCGCCAGAATTTACATTAAACCTATTCCAATTTCCGATTTTTCTAAGAAACGGAAATCTATGTTCGCGGATAGTCAGCATTTTGACGCCACCCGTAACAGTACTGACCTTTTCAATAAATTTGGTGACAGGTGGCATGTAGCGGTACTCCATCGCAACCCAGACCGGTGCAGGGTATGTTTTTGAAAACTTTAGTACCTCAGCTTGATCTTCGGGAGCAGTAAACAATGGTTTCTCCACTAGTATCGGTAAAGGCCGTATTGAAGCAATTTCTTGCAACTGACACATATGAAAATGATTTGGACTAGCTACCACAAGGCAATCCAGATTTGGAACAGCCAATAAATCCACAACAGAATTTGTCAATAAAGCGTTTGGTGCTACTTGTATGGCTGAATCTGCCATACCACGATCGGGTTCGTAAATTGCGGCAATATTCGTGTTATCAAGTAATTCTATATTAGCCAGATGTTCCTGCCCCATCATTCCACAGCCAATTATTCCATAGTTTGTCATAAATTTCACACCTTCTACTTAAGCCGTTGCACATATCGTGCTCTGGTTGTGTCGAACCACGTTCGTGAGTATTCTACGGGATTGTGTGTTTCCGCCCAACTCAAACGCTCCACAAAGCTTGTTAGAGTACCACTTTCTAAGGCAAAGGCCTGTGGCGCCCAGGATGGGACAGATCCAATTGTTACATAATCTTCGGCTCTGGAAATCCACAGATTTAGTTTGGACTGATAATACTGATAAAGCGAATCTGAA
>CACPHA010000151.1 GCA_902633655.1 Paracoccaceae bacterium | reverse complement strand
TTTTGGTTACTACTTCAATTTGAACGAAAATTGGCCAAGAGGACAATGGGCAGCTCTCGCAATGATGTCAGAGGTTGGAGATAAAGGCGCTTGGTCAAATTTGTTTAGAAATCCAAATTTAGAGAAATTTGATGCGCCAACATTAAGTGGAGTAGACTTCCCAGATTTGATGGTCAGTTCCGCATTTAACAACAAAGAAGACGGGACACTTTATGTAGGTCTGACTTCACAAGCTTTAACAAAACTAAATAAAAGAACGTCCATAAAGATTTCAAACTTACCAGACCCCAATTTGATAAAAATAAAGAGAGATGGCGCTTCCTACGAATCATGGCGAATTAACCAAGAAAATGAAATTGAATTAGATACAACATATTCGAACACTAATTTCCAAATTTATACAGGCTGGCAGGGTCCTGAAGTTTACAACAGTCAAAAATTTGCAACTCAGAAGACAAGTATGAAAGTTAAGAACAGTGTTTCTGCAAAAGCGAGTTCTATGAAGCTTGTTAACCTATCTTGTTGTCCCTGCTGTCCATCTTTGGCAACCTAGTTAAGGTCCTTGGCTCATAAGTTCTGATCTGCGAAAGAGCATGCCTACTCCAGAGCCGATCTCCTAGATGATCGGACCCGACTTATAGGGGAATGGTACTGGTTTTTGGAATTTGGTCAGCTGTGAAAAGTTTGACGAGTTCAGAGCGCATTGCACTCACCAGATGCTACCAATGGAGTTCCCAGAAAAGCTCAAAAAACTCGGCTACAAAAACATTAAGCATGGGTCGCTGCCGTTCATGATTACGAATAGAGATCAGAACTCTCCAGCAAGATACACGTAGCAAGTAATGTCAGCCTTCACGTTAGGGCAAGGGCTTGATGAAAATGAGGTTAGAGAGTGGCAAGATCAGTTACGTAAGGCAGAAATTGAAGGCCGATTTGGCTTCAGAAGTTACCCAGCATTAACAATGGCCGTTCTATTATGATTATGTTCTCCAATGAATATTGGGGCTTTTTTCAATAGCATTCGGTTTTTAAGCAGGCCATTGGTAGGACTAGGTCGGCTGCAAATAAAGTGACGTCAAACTAACTCTACAGGCTTCATTAGAGCTTGGTGAAAATTAGGTCGATTATATTGCGTTGTGCCGCCTTCAATATATGAATGAGGTTCAACTACCAGCCCTCCAACGGGCCGCCAACCCGCTTTCATTAAGTCCTTTACTTCAATTTCTAGTTCCTTAGTGCTGTTTGCAGTTGCTATAGAGTACATATCTTTCACTTTCTTTGATTTTAGGTGGGTTCCACCAAGCAATTCTTTATACCGTTTTTTTCTTAACGCTAGTCTTTGACTAACGTTAAAGTAGGAGAAGATTCGTGGACACAATTGAAATACACGAGGGTGGCTGTAGTTGTGGTGTTGTAAGGTATCAGACCACGGGAAAACCTGAAAGAGTGGGCGTATGCCACTGCAGATATTGCCAAACAAGAACGGGTTCTGCATTTGGCATTTCAGTGTACTTAAAGAACGTGAATATTCAGAAAACTCAGAGAAATCTCAATAAATACCAATTCGAGACTGAGTCTGGCAGATCGTTTACTCAAGAGTTCTGTCCTGTATGTGCCACAACGCTTTTCTGGACTTTGGAAGTATTTGACGGGATTACAGCGGTAGCAGTAGGTAGCTTCGATCCACCCTCATTTTGGTATGATATTGCTCGCGAAGTTTTTTGTAGGACTAATGCAGCTTGGATCAATAACGATATCGATGAGAAACATGATACGCATCCTAATTATGAACCGATTGCAGCTGACCGCGATGCGCTCAGAATTTAATATATAGAAGTACAGGAAAGAGAATATTGTTCGTCTTATTCCGAATAAAAGAAGCTTGGTAAGCTTGAAACTTTGAAAGGAGGATCAGATTCGCTTAATCGAAAGCTTCTGATCAAGCGAAACGATTAAGGATCGAACCAAGCGTTTAGTCTTTTTTGTTGATGGCGCTACTATTTAAAAGATATCGATACCAGTTACCTTAAAGGCAACGCGCCTGATACATTCGTCCAGACTAGTTAAACTAAGAAAATATCGGACTCCAAACTGGATCTGTGGGAGTAACCCGGGTGTATGGGTCGGCAGGAGATGAAAAATGACATTAATACAAAAAGTTTAAAAATCTCAGACCACAAATTTTTATTTACCTAAATTGAAGCTGAAATAATCTTATCGTTCTAGCGGTAAAAGCAAATTTTGCTATGTCTATGTATTACGCGTGCATCAAACAACCTTTTATCCTGAAAAGTTGCAGCGCATGATTGTTAAGGCATAACCTTGTATGTAAGTTCAGCAGTACTGACTATACTCTTTTTAGTTGACATACCTTTTCCTCAAATAAAAAGCATAACCTAGTCATGTCACGATCAGGTACTTGCACCAGCAAAAATAATATCCGCAGATCGATGGCACAACAATCCGCCAAAAGTGGCGAATTAGATCCTTTGAATCATATCCTAGTACTCAAATGTTCTTTCACAAAATCTTAGTTTTCTGACGGGCGAATATGCCCATGGTGGCAGCTACTAATCTTGAA
>CACPHA010000150.1 GCA_902633655.1 Paracoccaceae bacterium | reverse complement strand
GGTGCAAAAGTATGTGGGGCCTTAATTAGTTCAACAACGCTAAATTATATTGAGTGATTAAAGCCAAACAAATAGTTTTGAAAGGTAGCGCCAAAGGGTGCAAGCGCCTCAATTAAATCTGGTTTGGCATTTCCAAGCCAACCTTTAAAATCTACCAACTCCATAACCTCAGCAGCAAGAGGGCTGTCTACGTGATTTTTAATCCGTTGCATATATCCGTCACTGTCAGTCAAGATTTCAACTAAAGTTGCTTCAGTTTCATCATCGGAAATGTGCCACTCATAGCTTATGAGTTTTTCCTCTTTTAAATCCAATACATATTTTGAGGATCGGTTTTTAACCCATGTTTTAAATTCTTCTGGGCTGCTTTTGATACTACATTGTATAACACTACAGATTTGATCTGATTTTGCTCTTAGGTCCGCCATTTCTACTCCATTAAAAGGATTGCACCCGGAATAGACTGTCTTAAAATTTAAGTTTAATCAAGAAAAACGCGGCGTAGAAATATATTAGTTTCATGCAGCCCACAATAAAGACCAATGTACCTCATATTCAGGGCCTAAATCCCCTGTTTCATTATCTTTTATTCTAGTACTATTTTTTAAACTGCTTTTTTTTGGTGCAAATCTGCCCAATCTTAATACAAAATCACATTAAATAAATACCGCTTAGTATTTTTGTTAAGAGATTCCTTGTAGAACTACAAATTTCAAATTTGATTGGATGCATGTCAGAAAGCGATGACTTTCATACTATTGCTTTGATACTCCGTCACTGTATGAGCCTTCAAGCTTCAGAGGACCAATCGAGTACCAGAAATATAGCAGAGATAAGCGGTTTATTACGCGATGGATCACCAACGAAAGAAGGTCGTCTGCTAGCTACTCTTATAGCCTCGAACGAGGCCGTCTCTTATTTGAAGGTTAAAAAGATTAGCGAGCGTTTAGAAATTGAAAAGCAAAATGAGTCGGTCAAAAGAAACTCCTCTTTAGATAGCGGCACGTCTGGAAAACCTAAATTGCATCATAGTGATAGCTGCAGCGAATTATCTTCAGATTTTCAATATTCTGAAAAAGTTAAAGATTTCTTATGCGAACCTTCTAATAATGGTAAGTGGGATATCACACGCCCTTACAAGCGTTAAATTCGCATTGCTCAAGTTAGCGTTCGTTAGATCGGCATTATATAAACCAACATTCAGCCCACCATCTTGATTACGCTCTCCTGTGAAATTGGCGCCGCTTAGATTAGCGCCAACCAAAATAGCCTCCTTAAAATCAACGTTAGTCAGGTTGGCACCGGAGAGGTCTGCTCCCGTCATGTCGGTACGGCGAAACGAAGAACCGCTTAAATCAGCGCCAGGCTCAATTACAAATCCATTTATGACCATGATTAAAGTTCCTATGGTATCCTTTTCGACAACGGCCAAAGTTTAGAAAAAATAAATCTATAAAAATACGAAACCACTTAATTCGATATCTGTCCAATAAAACGAATCGATGAGGTAAAATTAGGATATTGTTATTGGACCATTTTGTTAGATGGAAAAAATGACTTGTGGCAGAAAAGGACAGTCAAAGTCTGGATCAGAACCAACTTAGACTCATTTTCCAATTAACTATGCAGCCATTTTTTGTGTTTTAATTGTCTTTCATCATGCCCAAAATGTAACGGTGAAATGCTCGTAAAGGTAGCAAAATGAAGGCAACTACAAAAACTACAAATTGTACATTTTGTACAAATCGCTCAAATACCTACAAAAACTACAAAAACCCTATAGGGTTTGTAGTTTGTAGTGGTATGAGGTTGGGTCATGGTTAAACGTGGAGCATACCAACCAAAGAAAAGACAGAAAAAGGATGACCAATTACTTAACCCTGGTGCAACCAAGGAAGAGATCGAATGTGACCTGGCTACAGCTGAATTTGATCGGACCGTTAGGGCAATGGACCAGAAGTGGGGCTTTACACGTTCTTTTTTCGATATTGGCTAACCAGCTCTGGCAACGTATCTAATTTAGCCCTTGCGAATGGGTCAGAGAGCAATCCTCGCATTGCACAGAGTTCGATTAAAGCCTCTTTGGTGGTGACATAGCTTCGGCCTCGCCATATGCCCTTATGCAAAGGTTCTGCGGTACGCTTTTGCAAAATCCATTGGATCTGGTCTTTGCAGATGATTACCCGCCAACGCGGGGCCAGCTTTGTGATAATACCCCTATAGAAATCAGAGGTCTCTTTGTGTGTGTCACTCCCTAAACCAGCTACGCCTAAATTGAACCCCCCAGGGTAGGGGGGGCTTTGAGGGAAGTCATACATCTTGATCCTCCATCATCGCTCTTAAATGCTGATCGAGGTCACTCTCTCGCCAGTAGAGGCGCCGACCCAGCTTGAGCGGCTTTGGCAAACGACCTTTCGCTAAATCTACATAGATTGCTGATCTGGACCTACTACCAAGTTTTGCCTGTAATTGGGCAAATGATACATATTGCATGGAATACACTCCTAGTAGTGTAACCCAGATTTACACCACTGTGTTCATCAATTCTCTGTTTGGCGTTTTTTTAAAATTTATTTATTTTGAATGGTTTAATTAAAGAGACTTTAAAAAAGTAGTCACATTGCTTACGCC
>CACPHA010000149.1 GCA_902633655.1 Paracoccaceae bacterium | reverse complement strand
AAGCAAAATTGGAGTAATTGTTGACGAAGTTTTGGGACAACAAAGTGTCCTTCTCAAACAACTCGGTAGCTTGATAGAGAAAGCGCCGTTTGTCATTGGCTGTACGATTTTGTCCAGCAGTAAACTAGTCCTTATTCTAAATGTACTAGAATTAACCGAGTTTAACACGAATTTTGAAACTGCTAATCTTTATGAAAAGATTGAGAAGGTGGATCAAATTCAGAATAGAAGAGAGTCTCAAACTGTTTTAGTGGTAGACGACTCTAGAATGCAAAGAAAGCGGATTTGTGAATTCCTGCAGCAAAATGGCTACAACACAGAAGAGGCCGCAGACGGTTATGATGCATTGAATATTTGTCAAAAAGTGGTGATTAATTCTTTTTGTGTTGATATTCAAATGCCATTGATGGACGGATATGAGCTAATCGAACGACTCCGGAAGTTGGACGCTCATAAATCAACTAATATATGTGTTATATCTGGCGTTCACATGAATAAAGAGAATGCTCTAGCAAGATTAAGTGAATTGGGCGTCTATGATTTTTACGAAAAACCAGTTGATTTGGATAATCTCATTGCCGATTTAGATGAGAAACTTATTAATCATGAACTCAGTCAGACAGAGGCAAGTCTAAAGTGATTACTCAAAAGCTAAAAGATATGTTAGATTTAGTCTTCTGTATTGAAAATGACGATTTCCGGACTTATCTCGAAGCCGCGTCTATCCGCATGAATTTAAAAGCTCAATTCCTCAGCGTGGAAAATATACCCCGTACTATCTCAGACAGTCCCGGTGCAACACTAATTTTGCAGTCAAACAAAAATGAGGGAATCTTTTTTGATATTGGTAAAAAGTTGAAAGGCATTTTTTTTAAGGACTTAAAGATCATTTTTCTTTCTTTTGATTACTTAATTAAAGGAGATGCAATAAAGAGTTTTTCATCCTTTTTGCAGGCTCCTTGTAAGATAGAAAATATTCTAATTGAAGCCGAAAGGTTGAATGAAAGCCGAAAACGAATTCTATTAATTGACGACTCTAAATTAGTACACAAAAATTTGGTGGATCCACTGAAGGCGAAAGGTTTCATTGTAGAGCAGGCATATAATGGTCAAGAAGGAGTTGATTTGGCCATTTCGACAAAACCAGATCTAATAATTTGCGATATTGAGATGCCGATCATGAACGGTTTCGAGGCGTGCACCACTATACGAGCCAACGAAAAAACCAAAGATACTTACATCATAATGTCGAGTACCTTGAAATCTGCAGAAGACCAAAAAAAAGGGTTTGCTGCAGGTGTCGATGAGTATATGCCAAAGCCGGTAATATTTGAAGATCTGTTGGAAAGGATCAAAAGATCGTTTACCTTGCAGTCCGCACTAAGGGAAAAAATTTTAATATTGGACTCCGATACAAATCAGTCTGAAAATATAGCTAGTTTTCTGAGTAAGCAGGGTTTTCCTACGAGGATCGCATCCGATATCAATGAAGCGAAAAGGCTCCTAAGAAAATTTTCGAGTGATTTGATTATTGCGTCGTCAAATGCCATGGGTACATCGATAATTGATGTTGCGGATTTGTGTGCTGCAGAATTCGTGAATTCGGATCTGGCTTTTATAGCGTTAGTGAATCAGGAAAATGAGGCTGACCGAAGAATGGCTTTAAATGCAGGTGCGAAAGATACCATCGCTACACCTTTAACTGCTGAAGCTCTTGCGGCAGTTGTAGAACGGACTCTGGCTGAAATTCGTTCAACTCGAGATCGAAATCAGTTTCAACGATATGTTTCCAAGGCTTCTTTCCAGTCAGCCTTAGAAAAATCTGTTCTTAGTGAATTATCTTTGCCACCTCGGGCGGAAAACCGAAATGCTATAGTTTTCTTCTTGGACATTGCGCAATTTACTGGCCGCTGCGAGCGCTACCCTCCTGAAGAAATTGTTTCGCAAATAAACAATATGTTTGAGAAGATAACAGAAATCATTACAGAAAATGACGGTGACATAGATAAATTCATGGGCGATGCCTGTATGTCTTTCTGGTTTGATGAAGGTGATAGCCCTAATGCTGAAAAATGCCTGAATTCAGTGTTAGAAATCCAAAGTGCTATAACCGAACTAAACACTTTAGACCCAATTCTTAAGGATGATCCTCTTAAAATAAGAATGGGTTTAAATTCTGGGAATGTAATTTTATGCGATTTGGGGGCTGCTAAAGCGAGAGTCGATCTTACAATGATTGGCGATGCAGTAAATATTGCTGCAAGACTAGAAACTGCGTGCTCCCAATATTTTATTGATAATCTGATCAGCGGCTCGCTTGCTGAGTCCAATAAGACTCTCTTTAAGATGCGCATAATTGATAGAATAAGGGTTTATGGGAAAGATAAGCCGGTAGATGTTTACGAAGTGCTAAACTACTCTGGTAAGAGTTCCGAGAATGAAGACAAACTTGTTGACCTGTTTGAAAAAGGTTTTGCGGCTTACACGAACGGCGACTTTGTGCTTGCAAAAGATTGTTTCAGTAAGGCTGTAAAGTTTGAGATTGATCGAGGGTATGGATTAAACCCGTCAATGATTTATTTTGAACGATGTGAAATGTTAATTTCAAATTCGCCAAAACGTTGGGACGGGGTGTGGAATTTGGAAACCAAGTAATTATGATGAAAAGTGGCGATAGTGTTTCAAAAGTAACAAAATTCATTAATAAGAATTATGGATTGGATATTCCAGAAAAGCTAAAGCCACTAGCTGTAT
>CACPHA010000148.1 GCA_902633655.1 Paracoccaceae bacterium | reverse complement strand
TAATTTCGTGAATAAAAACGTGCCTCTGGTGTTAACGTCCTGCATCAGATCGTATCTTTTCATATCGACCGCCTCTGTTGAGACCGGCGAAATCGCGCTGGCATTATTTATACAAATATCTATACCGCCAAATTCGTTAACTGACTGATCAACAGCGTTCAAGACTTGATCTTCAAAGCGGATATCACACTCGATTGGCAGGCAATCAGCTCCTAATTCCTCAATTTCCTTTGCGGCGGTAAATATTGTCCCAGGAAGTTTTGGGTGAGGACGAACTGTTTTTGCAGCAATTACAATATTTGCACCATTTTGAGCGAGCTTTTTAGCTATGGACAACCCAATACCTCTGCTGCCTCCAGATATTATGACGGTTTTATCTTTAAAATGCATTTTAATGGTCTCCATCGGTAGATTGCCAGGACATCGCTTTCATTAATGTGATTAATCTATTATGCGTCAAAAAACAGCCAAATTTTTTTGAATTTTTTCGTAAAAATACCGAAAGATATCTAAAATTTTTGACTATGTTTTAGCATTTAAGCCTGATTCCAATGTGTTTGTCTTTACTTGTTCAATAAATCACTTTGACCCTAGTGAGAACAAACTGCCTATTTATACCTGATCTGGAAAAACCTGTACCATAACCAATTTTTCTAAGCCGTATGCAATAAGTTTTTTACTTCTACTTTTTAATGTATTTATTGCTAAAAAATTTTTGAGTCACTTATCATCTTATCTTGACGTTCAATTTACACGAACAATTATGTTCAGAGGATTTACCAACCTGGGAGAACTATTTTGATAAAAGCAGAGCGTGTAAATTTCATAATAAACCGCTTAGAAGAAATTTATCCAACTACGCCAATTCCACTGAAACACGAAACTATTTATCAATTACTTGTAGCAGTATTACTGAGTGCTCAATGCACAGATGAACGGGTTAATTTGGTAACGCCTATTTTATTTGCTAAGGCCAATAATCCATATGATATGGCCCAATTAAAAGTTGCAGAAATTTTTGACGCGATAAAAAGTTGTGGGCTTGCCCCTAAAAAATCGCAAGCAATTAAAAACCTATCGGGTATCTTAGCGGATCAGTACAATGAACAAGTGCCGAGTAATTATACGGATCTAGAAAAATTGCCAGGCGTTGGACACAAAA
Source organism: Paracoccaceae bacterium (assembly GCA_902633655.1). Classification (GTDB taxonomy): domain Bacteria; phylum Pseudomonadota; class Alphaproteobacteria; order Rhodobacterales; family Rhodobacteraceae; genus LFER01. Next base: position 1,711 of record CACPHA010000148.1, on the reverse strand, counting down.
CCGCTTCAGTCGTCATGTCCCAAGGCTTTGGTTATCCGGCATTTCCCATTGATACGCATATTCACCGTTTAGCTCAACGATGGGGATTAACGAAAATTGGAAATAATGTAGTCCAGACCGAGAAGGATTTAAAAAAAGCATTTCCAGAAAGATTATGGAATAAGTTGCACCTACAAATAATCTTTTATGGACGTCAATTTTGTACTGCGCGAGGATGTGATGGCGGAAAATGCGATATTTGTAAAACTTGCTATCCCAAAAGGAAAAAACCCTTGAAATTAAAATGATGGCGGGGCTGATCACCAATGCCATATTGTTCGATCATCCCTTAAGTCGCAAATAAGCTACGATAGACGTAAAATCCTGTTTCCAGCATTGCAATTATGAACGCGGTGAGGCTCAACGAACCTTCGAAACTATCCACCATTTTTTCTTCTGCAATTTTTGTTTTTGTTAACTTGCATGAACGCTGAATTGGTCAACTTACCTGGCAAAATAACAATCTTAAATGTCAGAGGATTTTGCAACTAGAAGCAAATCTAAATTACGTGAGGCGAAACCACAGCTGACTTATCCCGAGTGGTCCTTTTGTTTTCTTTAGTGACACAATCAATCTGCCAGACGATGTTTACAGGTTTTCATAGTTTTTGGCAAAAAAGCAAAACCTGCAGTGTTTTTTTAATTCTACAAAAAGGATAAACAACCTTATTCATGTAAAACCTTCCAATACGTCAAGCTGACCTCTTGACTTTCAAGAAACTAACTTCTGGAGGTTGCTCATTCGGGTGCATCTCTAGAGAAGGCACACAATCTCCCAGCATAAATTAAAGTTAAAATTTCAACGAGTTGCATTTGTTTGGAATGCTTCTTTTCATTGTGAGTATGGACGTACATTTCCATGCAAAATGAAACTCTTAGTAAGACTCAAGAACAATTAACAATAATTGGTAATAAAATTAATATTTTGGTCGAAAGTGAGTGTGTGAAGGATAATCCAGTAGCAGTAGCAGTATTGGCGGAGGTAGCTTCCTCGCTTAATTTAACTGCCAGAGCCCTATCTCGTCACAAAGAAACGCTTAAATTAAAAAAGATAACATGAGCCTCGTTCAGTGTGCGGATTAAATTAGAATAGATACATTTCAAAAATTATTTCTTTTTAGCCCCTCGCTTCATCACCGCAGGAGTTTTTAAGCCATAATTACTTGAGGAGACTGAAAACACCTAAGCTGTCCGAGAGATGGTTGATTTATTGTTCTAAAAAATGCTGTTTCATTTTCTATTCAGCTTCAGAAAGGTAAGCCGGGTGAGTAAGGTTTGGTGCGATGAATAGGTTTAAAATTATGAAAGTATAATTTCGCAAGTATTGATTAAAGACCCAATCTATAATTAACCGCAATTAGATACCGCTGCGTTCAGGGAAGTCGCAAACTAATATATTGCTCCAATAGCAAAAAGTTACTTTTTATTTTCATAAGAAGAATAACTATTCAATGTATCGGAGAAAATTGAACAAAGCCAGTATTCAAAAGATAACGAGTGTTCCACCGACAATTTTTAGATTATTTGCAGGATGCTGCAGATATTCCAAGAAGCAATCATGATGAAATGCTTGCTAAGATAAATGAGCGTAAGGGGCTCATAGCGCTAGGCGTTTGATGCGTATTTTTGTCCAAATCTCTAAAAATGTATGGACTTTGCTATCTGTTCCTCG
>CACPHA010000147.1 GCA_902633655.1 Paracoccaceae bacterium | reverse complement strand
ACTGCATATATGCAATGATTACAGTGTATTGCAAGTATGCAGCAATTTATGCTTTTTCTTTCATTGGAAATTTAGTATACTATTTGTAGCCCCACTGTAGCCCCATTTGAGGATTCATGGTTCTAACTCAACAGATAATTAAAGACACTCTGCTTCCCATCACAGGCCGTAAGACCCTTACGGATGGGCGTGGTTTACAACTACGGCTTACAAGTAGTGGAAAAAGAACATGGAGCCTCCAGTATCGCTTCAACTGTCGTATGCTGAAGACAACCATTGGAGAGTGGCCTGCGGTATCTGTTGCAGAAGCAAGGAAGATTGCTGACGCTGAGCGGCTTAAACTTGCTAAGGGTCTTGATCCACAGGCAGAGAAAAAGAATGCAAAGATAAAGGGGCTCAGTTTTCAGGCCGCATGGGAAAGGTTCGACGCGCTCTACATTGCAGAGAAAAAGCCAAAGACCGCAAAAGAATATAGACGATCTGCACGTGTAGACCTCCTGCCCAGATTCAAAAGCCTCGCCTTAAAGGATGTTACAAAGTCGGATATTGTCGCTCTCATAGACAAAATCCGGCGACGTGCTCCTGTCATGGCGAACCGAACGCTCTCACTCTTGAGCAAGTTTTATTCTTGGTGTTTGGGCAAGGACTATGTTGAGAAGAATCTGACCCTAGGCATTCCGAAAGCAAAAGAGGCTGAACGAGATAGGGTCTTGAGCATAGAAGAGCTGAGAGCCATCTACAGAGCTGCTGGTAAGCTATCTAGGGGAAATGAATTATTTGTTAAGTTATTGCTGCTAACGGGTCAACGTCAGGGCGTTATCGCTCGTTTAGAGCAGGACGAAGTAAAAGATAATTACTTGGAGATTTCTGCGGAAAGAAACAAATCAGGAGAACGAATAAAGGTTCGACTGTCTTCTCTTTCCAAAGATTTATTGTTTGAACTCAGGAGCAGTAAAGGCAAGTACGTGGTCTCCACCACAGAAGGCCTGAAGCCCATTAGTGGATTCTCTAAGCTGAAGAAAAAGTTGGATGCAGTGACAGGCATAGAAGAACATTGGACCTTCCATGACATTCGTGGGGGCATGACCACTTACCTCGAAGAGAATGGTTTAGATCGCATCTACACCTCACGGATTCTTAACCACAAGGACACCAGCACTACAGGTATATATGCTCGACCTGAACACCGTCAGCATATTGATTGGGTGCTTGAACAATGGTCACAGGTGCTTGCAAGCAATGATGGCTTTAGTAGTGAAAACGTATTATTGTTTGCTCGATGACTGTCGTGGATAAATTTGTGTTTAATGCAAAAGAAGCAGCGGCTTTTCTCAGCATTTCCAAAAGTACTTTGCATAGATTAACCGCTGATAAACAGCTGCGGAAAGTACAAATCTCATCTCGCCGTGTTGGCTGGCTTCACTCCGAGCTCATTCGTTTTATTTCTAACAAATAAATTGGCTAATGCGTTTGCTTGCAAAGTAGTATTTTACTTGATGCTGCAAGCATGTCAGTAAGCTTAAATCTATGTCAGCACGGCTCGCTTAGTCTCAGACGCTAGGATTCAGAAATGATACTGATGTAGCATGTTTTCTTTCCTTTGGTGAAGTCTTGAGGAAACCTCAGCTTGCCATCTGAACTCCGGACACACTTAGCCATCCGGCCAAGTGCTGATCTTTCCTTCGGAGCCAGTCCATCGGAAACCTCAGGTAATGAAAGCGTCACCTTTTAGGTGGGGGGCGGTTGAACGGTCTCCCCTTTAAACGCCGCCATCTTAACACAGGCTAACGGTAGCATCATTACCAACATCCGAAGCCTTGTAGGTTACCGCTAGGTAGAGCCTACTCGTGGAACTTAACGACTATTCCTTCTCGGCTGGGCTATTAACGCCACCCCAGACGTTTGTTTTTTCAATTACAAACTTCATTTGCAGCTCACCTTTACAGCTTTATGCACACTAATTGTTTCAGGAAAACAACAATCGCACAACGCACAAAATACACGTTTTGCGCTAACATTTTTGTTGTGTAAATCTCAAAAAATCAAACACTAAAATGGAATCTCGTCATTATCAGGCGAGGCACTACTCTCATAGTCTGGTTCATAGCGATCCCTATTATCAGAAGAATGAAAACTATCGGCTCCTGCCCCATCTTTAGATACCCTCCAAGCCTTAACGTCTGTGTACCAGCGCCCATTGTATTCGCGGCTTTCTAGATCTACTGATACCACGACTTTATCGTCCTGGTTAATATTGAATTGATCAATCTTATCTCCCCAAGCCATAAAGCAAATCTTCTTGGGATACTGGCTATCAGTTTCTAGAATATACTCCTGCTTACGCCATTCTCCATTTGCAGATTGCCCTGATTTTAAGGGTAATAGTTCAATGATTTTGCCTTTAATTTCCAAAGTAGCGGCCTTTTCCATTCTACCAGACTTCGTAATATGCCCCTAGAATACTTTTTATACAGAAAAAGATAAATCGGCTAATTGCTGATAAGGTGCGCGTGTGTAAATCTTAATCTTGGTCTCTTAGATAAGCTGGCTCTTGCTCAACAAATGCAGTGAAGGGACGGGTATGACCTTCTTCGTTGGAGTATTCCTGCAACATGTACCTATGCTGATCCAACCAGTCTAAAGCACTTGGCTGTTGCTCAGCGAGTTCATCAACGCTGTCCTTTAACCAAATTTCCATAACCTCTTCATCGCGAGTTAACACGTAGCTATCGGGTGCTGATTTTTTAAGTGCATCCACAAACTCATCAAAATGTTCGGGCTTCGGCTTGAAATAGACCATTGTCATAGTTTTCATCGGGTTACTCCAGCAGTTTTCTTCAGAATAGCAAGCGTTATCAGGAACGCTGTGAGAACGCCGCGTAT
>CACPHA010000146.1 GCA_902633655.1 Paracoccaceae bacterium | reverse complement strand
TTGGTCGCGTTTATGTCTAAACGCGCGTTTGTACTCTTAACGGTTCACACCTCAGAGATGGTACGCTATCAAATAGGCAAATGACTGATCGTACCCTCTACATAACTGGCGCAGGCGTAAGCGCCGAAAGCGGCATTCCGACCTTTCGGGGTACCGATGGGTTTTGGACTGTTGGCAGCAAGAATTACACACCTCAAGAGATGGCAACGCGGCAGATGTATTTATCACACCCAGACGAGTTTCTACTGTGGTATTTTAAGCGGTTTGCCTCATATCGCCATATAAAGCCGAACACCGTTCATCACTGGCTGGCTGATAAGCGGCTTGTAACACAGAACATAGATGGCTTGGACGGCAAGGCTGGGAATGCGGCATACGTGCCGATCCATGGACGTCTAGACAAGGTAACGGTCCTTCACGAGCAGGGGCTAGATGTACCGCTGATAGGCGCCCCTTGGGAAGACGTTGCGGCGGCCTGCGATGATTTAGACGATAGCGCAAGCCTCGCACCCATCCTGCTGGACGCTTTTAAAATATCAAAGAAAACGCTCACGCCAGAGCCTGACGTTTCTCTGAAGCCTTTCGTTTTGTTATTTGATGAGTACTACACCGATCTTTACCGCATGTCAGAGGCAGAGGATTGGATGCACAACGCTCAGCGCATAGTATTTATGGGAACGTCGTTTAGCGTGAATATCACCAGCATAGCTTTACGCACTGCTCTTGCAAATGACGCTGCCATTGAAGTCGTCGACCCACAACCATTTGACCTTGGATACGAGAGGATCGCATATCACAGGGTGACAGCTGCGGAATATGTTTCAAATAGATCGGGATAGATTACCCAGACCTGTGTGCAACTAGGGGGCTTGCCAAATGTCAGTCTCACATTAGGTTGGCAACAATTTTCCTCAAGCGTCCGCTGGCGTCCTTCTGTATACCAATACAAAACGTACCAGAAATAGTACCCAATACAGATTTTAGGTATTATTAATTAAATAAAATCCAATACTTGTGTAGTTTAAGTGGTGCCCAAGGAGAGATTCGAACTCTCACGATGTTACCATCGGGGGATTTTGAATCCCCTGCGTCTACCATTCCGCCACTTGGGCTACTTTTGTAATGGGCCTGCGATTGAATCTTGCGCCCAACCCACCCATCTCAGGGCTAAAGAAATTTCGGAAAAAGGTAAAGACGATATTTTACTATTTGTGATAAACAATGTTCCACTGCCAGTAATCTACAACTCCCTTAAAGTAACTAAATTAGAAATTGAATTGCTAAGTGTCTAAATCATTGATTTGGAAAGATACCGCAAACACCTCTTTTTATAATCTTTGGTATAGTTATTCAACATTGTGCCTATAACAGTTTTTTCTTGCCACCTTGACCTGTCAGCACTTGCATGTTCAATGCGCGTCAGAGGAGGATTGGATAATTATGATCCGTGGCCTTTATAACTGGACAATCCACTTGGCAGACCACCCGCGAGCTGTTCGTGCTTTAGCTTGCGTGGCATTTATCGAAAGCTCCTTTTTTCCCATACCACCCGATGCTCTTCTTGTTCCGATGATTATTGCCAATCCTCGCAAAGCGTGGCTATTTGCAAGCGTTGCAACAGCATTTTCAGTCCTTGGAGGTATTTTAGGCTATGTTATTGGCGCAATTGCTTTTGAGCAAATTGGACAACCCCTTCTCGAAACTTTGGGCAAGACGGAGGCTGTGGATGAATATTCAAAGCACTTTAACGACTTCGGATTCTGGACAATTCTTACGGCCGGGATAACACCTTTTCCTTTTAAGGTAATTACAATTATGTCCGGCGCAACGAACATGCCACTAGGACTTTTTTTGTCCACGGCTATCATTGCGCGAGGCCTTCGTTTCTTTGCAGTAGCAGTTCTTTTAAACTTGTATGGAAAAAGCACCAAACGTTTTATTGAGCGATATCTTAATTGGGTTTTTCTTGCAGTAATTTTACTTGTTTTTAGTAGCTTTTTATTTGTGAGGTTTTTATGAGCGTACAAAAGCTAACATTGTTCGCGGGTGTTGGTTCCCTAACTCTATTGATCGGTGCTCTTCTATTTCAACACATAGGTGGTTTTTTTCCATGTAAAATGTGTTACTGGCAACGGTACCCGCACTTAGTCGCAGTCATGTTAGCTATAATCATTTTAATAACAAAATTCTACTGGCTAGCTTTGCTTGGTATATTTGCCACTCTGTCAACTGCAGGCATTGGTGCCTTTCATGCGGGTGTAGAACAAGGGTGGTGGAAAGGCCCTAAAAGCTGCACTAGTGGCTCAATTAATAATCTGAACATCGATCAGCTTTTGAACCAGATAATGTCAACGCCCATAATCAGATGCGATGAAATACCCTGGCAAATGTTTGGACTCTCTATGGCAGGCTGGAATACGCTTTTTTCCATTGGGCTTTCTTTGGTTTGGGCACTTTCAGTGAGAAAGAAACTAGCTTGATTTTCAAACGTTCAGTAATGACTTTTCCCTTTCCTAAGTGACTGCGAAACAACCTCTATTTATTGAGCATGTAATATTATTCAAAAGTTATTTACCAAGGTAAAAAGGGTCTGGACTGATACATTAATTCAGAAAACTTTTTGACATATAGCGGCGTTCAGCTTAACGACTTGTACACTAAGAGAGATACTCCGACCGATGTAACCCGTACTTTGCCATTTTCTCATTAAGAGTGCGGCGCGGCAGTAATAGCTCGTCCATCACTTTCGCGATTGAGCCTTTGTGCCTTCGCATGGTATTGTCTATAAGCATTTTTTCAAACGCCTCCACGTATTCCTTAAGCGGCTTTCCTTCCGTAGTTACAACAGACGTCACCTCACTTGCATCACTCATTAAAAGAGACGCTATTTTGCCCTGCCCTCTGCGCGCTTGAAGAACTGCGCG
>CACPHA010000145.1 GCA_902633655.1 Paracoccaceae bacterium | reverse complement strand
GCTATGCGCTTGATAAGACGGTTCAATTAGTCGTCTTTTTTATCAAATATTGTTGCGAGGACCACATTAATGCACCCAAGGATTAATCCCCCAAAGAAAAGTGTTCTTTGGGGTTCGCCTGTCAAACTATCTTTCTGGCTCCCAATATATAGACCAAGCGCTATGGCGATAATACTCGCCCCAGTGACCCAGAAGAATTTACCATGGTAATCCATTTTCTGCGCTTAAGTTGTCAATGGTGTGGAACCTGTTTCTGCTCTAGAAATTTTTCCGTCTTTTACTAAGCGCACTAACATCACTGCGTTCCTACCCATTGGGCCATCCAGTATTGAATGACTGACTATAATTTCGTTATTTTCATAGATTAAACGTCTATTTTCACATGCTGTTTTGTCCCTTAGACCAGTCAACATGTAATCAAGAAACTCATCCTTGCCCCATTCCTCACCTGTATTATGCCTGATAAATACAAAGTCGTCGTCTAGTAACGCTGCCATTTGCGCTCTATCATTTGAGTTTGCTGCATCCCACCATTTGTCGAATAGGCCCATTATAATCTCCTTAAACTGATTGCTCTATCATACCACCTTTCAAAGCGCCCGAAAGGGCGTTTTGTTGTCTTTTTTGCGTTGTTCTTCTTGTCCATCATACAGGCCATTCTGAGGCTTCGCAGCACCGTGCCAGGGGTGCCTCTGAACTGCTCGCAGCAGTTGACCATTAGTTTCGTGTTGAGCCTTACGATGAGGAGGGTGTACTTGTTGCTACGCTCTTTACCAACACTTAATGCAAGGACATTGCGCGATAGAGCCAGTCGTATTTGAATTGACCAACGTTGGGCCTGGTGTGTGCGATAAAGACTTTGTTGAGATCGCCACACTGGTGCCAGAATTGCGTGGCCCTGCGCGTGATGAAGCAGCCTCTACCATTTCTTTGCTTTAGTTTTGAGATATTCCGCAAGAACCAGCTGTTTTCTCAAGTACCGACCCATACCCTCTCGGGGTACGCCTAATTTCTCACTTAGGAGTCCCAATTTGCTAGATATAACCAATCCGGATTAACAAATCGGTGCACCATTGCAAATTAGTCAGTTAAAATTAAATTGTGAAGGCGCATACAAATACGTGGATCTAAAAGGATGACAAACGACAAAATTATTCGGAAAATCGCTGTAATATTTGTTGCGGACGTAGTGGGCTTCAGCAAAATGATGGAAAGCAATGAGGATTTGACCCTTCACACTTTGCGTTCTTGTAGGGGAATATTGGACGAGTTGTTCGAAGAACATGGAGGAAGAATTTTTAACACCGCTGGAGACTCGATTTTAGCAGAGTTCCAGAGCGCAGTTTCCGCATTGATTTGCGCTACTGAATTTCAAAAACTTATTAGACGACGTAATACCGCTTTAGACCAGCTGTCGCAAATGACTTTTAGAATTGGTATAAATATGGGCGATGTTATCGTAGAAGGGACCAACCTATATGGAGATGGCGTAAATGTGGCTGCACGACTAGAAGCGTTTTGTCAGCCGGGTGGTGTATCTCTGTCAAAATCCACTCATGATTTTGTTAGCGAAAAAGTAGACTTGGTGTTCTCAGACCAAGGAAATCAGAAGGTTAAAAATACTATTGTGCATGCTTTTGATGTTGCTCTCGAAGGTGTGGAGGAACGAGGTTACACCGCTCACAGCGAGGTTACCAATGAGAAATTTGAAAGTAAGCCACCAACAATTGCAGTTTTGCCGTTCAAAAATATGAGCAACGATGAAGAGCAGGAATATTTTGCAGATGGTGTCACTGAGGACATCATTTCCAACCTTTCTTCTTGGAAGTCATTTCCAGTAATCTCTAGAAACTCTAGTTTTTCTTTTAAGGGTCAAAATTTGAAACTTGGCGAGATCGCTAGACAACTGTCGGCTGACTATATTGTTGAGGGAAGTATAAGAAAAGGCGGTAACAAGGTACGCATCAGCACAAGTCTTATTGATGGAAAAGATGATCAACAGATTTGGTCAAAACGTTGGGATAGGCTTCTTAATGACATCTTTGAGGTTCAAGATGAAGTCTCACAGGAAGTCGCAGCCTTAATTACGCCAGCTTTAAAGAATAAAGAGCACGAGCGAATGAAAGTGAGGCCAAAACGATCTTTTTCGGCGTGGGATAGTTACCTTCAGGCTCTCTCTATATTTAATCAATTTAAAACTTTTGGAGACCCAAGAAACATCCAAGTTATAGAACTCTGTAACGAAGCTATTTCCAAAGATGATGAGCTAGTCGATGCATATGTTTTAAAGTGCAAGTGCATTTTTGCGATCCGATTAGAGCACTCTTTTGCATCTAAGAGACAAGAAATGGAAGCTACTTTTCATGAATTATCTGAACGAGCTTATCAACTCGACCCCAAAAATCCCGAAGCAGTAGCAAATTATAGCAATTCTATGAATATGAAGGGGGACTTTGAACAAAGAATTAAGTATGCAAAGGAAGCACTGGACCTTAATCCTAGTCATCCTCAATCAAATTATCAGTATGCCATGGCGATTTGTAACGAAGGTCGATTTGCCGAGGCAGAAGGATTATTTTTTAAGGCGATGGAGCTAGATCCTGTCCAAAAAAAATCTTACGAAGGTTTTTTCCCATTTTTATATATGGCCATGGGGCAATCTGAAAAAGCAATCAAGTGGTGTCGTATACTATATGACCGTTCAGAACACAGCCGTTATGACGGCTTTTGTGCTGCTATTTCCGTCCATCTAAACGATTTGGAAAATGCGAAATCGTATCTTCGGAGGTTCAAATCGGCACGACCTGAGATTATTACATTACATGACTATGAGAATGTTGCACCGGACTTTATAAAAAAATATCTAATGGACGGTGTCGCTCAGATTTGGGAAGCAATATAATTTAAAGTCAATATTGATTTTGCTTCGAG
>CACPHA010000144.1 GCA_902633655.1 Paracoccaceae bacterium | reverse complement strand
TCATTCCGTTTATGCCCGAATTTGCAGTTGTATAAACCGGGTAGCCTGTATTTCCCATTATGTAGCTGATGGAGGAAAAATTCACGATCGCCCCATATCCTATTGATTTCATTTGAGGCAGCACCGCCTGACACGCAAAGAAATAGGCTTTAAGATTTATTGCCAGCGATGAATCCCAAAATGCCTCGTCCACTTCTTCTGTCAGATGCCGCTGATCATTGGCCGCATTATTAACAAGGACACGTATTTCTCCATTTGCCTTCTTGGCTTCCTGAATTGCCTGCTTTAGAGCTTTAATATTTGTGACATCACAGCTCAGAAAAAGCGGCCGCACACCATATTGATTTTCCAGTGTATCACAGAAATTTGATGCATCAGAGCGCTGCACAAAAGCAACATTTGAGCCTTGTTTTACAAAACCTTCGGTCAGAGCAGCCCCAATTCCAGATCCTCCGCCCGTAATAAAGACAGAAGCACCTTTTAGATCATGAAAAGATACAGCGTCACTCATACAATCATTGCTTTTCCAATGCCCGTGCAATGGCACGCACCAGTTTTTCCGGCAGCACTAAACATTTCTACCGGCGATTGGACATTTCTAAGTCCAGAGGCACAGAGGGAATCGCTCGCAAAACAGTCTTACTTTTCCTACAGACCAAATACAATAGTTACGGCCGAGCGTCTCAGAAAAGAGTTGCAATTCATAAAATCCCAAGGTTTTACATCGGATCGCGAGGAACATGAGCTGGGTTTTACATGTATTGCGGTTCCGATTATCTCTGCAAAAGGTGCTGTGCTAAGAGGGACTTCCATGACCACAACAACACAATTACATTCACTTTACTCTTTAAAAAACTTCAGAGAACAACTTGTAAAAGCCTCTGAAGAAATTTCAGAAACTACCGAAAATTGGCAACTTCCAACATAAAGGGAAAGATATGCGGGTGTCTAATTAAAGAGTGCGGTAAAACGCTTTGGAAATGAAGAAATTACTCACAGCACTGATCTAGAGCTCAAGGACGGCGACTTTGTGTATTTGTAGGTCAGTCTGGTTGCGGAAAATCAACTCTACTGAGAATGATAGCCGGTTTAGAAGACGTGTCGAGCCGGTCGGTCTTCATCGATGATGTTTAAGTAACCCAGATGGATTCAGCAGATTGGCGTGTTGCAATGGTTTTTCAGAATTATGCACTTTACCCCCACATGACAGCTTAAGAAAACATGGGTTTTAGCCTTAAAATGACAGGTCACTCAAAAAACATAACTAAAGATAAAATATTAGAAGCTAGTCGCATTTTAGAGCTTGGGAACTACCTCGGCCGAAAACCAAAGGCACTCTCAGGTGGACAAAGGCAAAGGGTCGCAATTGGCCGCGCTATTTTACAGGACCCAAGTGTATTTTTATTCGATCAACAATTATCTAAGCTAGATGCAGAGCTACGCGTTAATATGCGTGTTGAAATTGCAAGGCTATATAAGCAAAGCAGTGGCACTATGATTTACGTGACACATGATTAGGTAGAGGCGATGACGCTGGCAGAAAAAATTGTAGTTTTACGACATGGCCACATTGAGCGAATTGCACCACCAATGGGACTTTATCAAAATCCATCCAAAAAATTTGTAGCAGGCTTTATTTGGTCCCATTCAATGAATTTCCTCGAGGGTATTGTACAAAATAAAAGCGTTGTAATCCCAGCCTTAGACAACATAGCCTGCCAACCTTCAGTTGATCTGCCAGCAAGGGGCACAAAAGTTATAGTAGGCTGTCGACCTCAAGAGATTGATCTGTTTCAGGGAGCTTCAAGCTTGTTTATAGATATAAAAGAGTAACTTGGGGGAATTTCTTGTTTGTACATGACTGCGTTAACTGGTGAAAGACCGGTAGCGGAAATCAAAGATAAAGATTTAGCTACGATTCCAATTGAAATTTCCTTAGCCTTTGATAATAATACTTTATATTTATTTGATGCCAAAACGGAGCAAAGGCTTACTTGATCATTTGTCTTTTTGGTTAGGTCGGCTGGTAGCACAAGTTTTGACCATCAATCGAAAAATATAATTTCATTTTCCGGTAAGTTTATTGTAAATAGACAACCCACTACTTCGTATTCACAGGTTCATAGCACTGCAGATTGCTAAATTTGGTTTACAATAACAATCTTTAGGTAGTTCGAGTGTCTTTTTTGTATTCAAAAATTGCTATACCCACGAAAACCAGAACAATTGCTATTAGATGATATAAGCTGAGTATCTCATTTAAAATAGATATCGCCAATAAAGCGGCAAAAATGGGTACCAGATTGGTATATAAACCTGCTGAACTGGGACCAATAAGTTGAACACCTCTCATGAATAATATTTGCGATATAAATGATGGAACAAGTGCAACATATACTATGATTTGCCATCCAGCAGTAGTGGGAACAAGAAACTTGGACGTAAAACTTTCAAAAGCAAATAGAGGAATACTGGTTAAAAATGCTGCTAAAGAAAAATATCCCATCATAACCAGATCAGAAAGATCAGGCCTATTTTTAAGCCCAAGTGCAAATCCGGAATAAAAAACACAGGCGACAAGCATAAGAATATCACCTGAGTTGAATGAAAAACTCAAAAGATTGTCTAATGAGCCCTGAGCGACTATAATCACGACCCCCAAAAAACTTAGAAACAAACCAAAGACCTTAAGCTTGTTGACTTGAACACCAAAAAAAATCAGAGATCCTAGTACAATAAACCCAGGCATTGTACCCTGCATTAGCCCTATGTTTATCGCGGATGTTGTATGAGCCGCTTGATAAAATAGAGCATTGAAAAAACTTAATCCGCATCCACCCATCAAGAAAACCCAAATTAGCCTAGCGCGAATTTTAGGCCAAGCAGCAAGCATTTCTCTTCTGGCTAATAAAAAAATCAAACAAACAAGAAGACCCCATCTAAAAA
>CACPHA010000143.1 GCA_902633655.1 Paracoccaceae bacterium | reverse complement strand
GAGAAAAGAACGCATCCCATTTTTTCAAGTTAGAATCTATCAATGCACAATTTCTTTTGAAAATCTTTTCTTTGTTGCGTAAAGCAATGAGAGCTAAATGTTCACTGGGACCCGAGTTGCAAATCGAAAGATAATGCTTCACCCGCTCCATTTGGGAAATTACCATAGCGTCCTTGCAGGCGATCCAGCCGATGCGTAATCCAGGTAACCCGTAAGATTTTGACATAACATTCAATGATAATCCACGCTCATAGATGTCTGCCACAAAAGGCAGGTGTTCCGTTGATAATTTACCTAGTCCGTTGAAAATTTCATCATGGAGTATGTAAATCCCATGTTTTCTGCAAAGTTCAATCAAGGCTAAGTAATTATCTAATGAAAGAATAGCACCTGTTGGATTATGAGGGAAATTGACTGTTAAAAGTTTGGTGTTGGGCTGAATTGCGTCTGCAACGCAGTCTATGTCAAGTGACCAATTATCGTAGGGATCTAAAGGAACCCCGGTTACCTCGCAAATTGATAGTGGTAATGTTTCATGTGATTGATAGTTTGGTGTAACAACAATTGCGTGACTGTCTTTTTCTAAAAGGACCCTGTTAGCTGCGAAAATACCTTCACTTGCTCCAGCGAAGCATAAGATATCATTTGCTTTTTGGGCCTTATAGGTCCCTGAAATGCTCTCTCTCAAATTTGGATTTCCGTGGGTCTGTGTATATCCAAGCCACATATTTTCAAAAGCATCACGCTCCTCATCATTTGCCATGGACAATAACTGCTTGAGTGACATGCTTTCTGCATCTGAGGCTGTCATATGATAACGTGCCTTGAACTCCCATTCGGAAAAATGCGTTTCAAGCCTAAAATCTGGAAGGTAAGTCATGCTTTTTTCTCTACTGAGAATTATTTAATTCGATTAGTAGTAGTGATACCGAAGCAAATATATCTGTCAATCCTACAATTGATTAAGTAGCTGGCTAACTATTATTGTTAAATATCTGCCCTGGGGTTTTGGTATCACTTTTAAAGTAGATATAGTTGCTTTCAGTAGTATAGAGCTCTTTATGTTCGCAATAACCGCAATCATTAAAACAAAAAAAAGGCCATGAAGATAGGATGAAAAAGGCACTGCTAGACGTTGCCCAGTATGTAAGTTTAAAAGAACCTGAAACTGTTAGTTTCTACATCTCCCGAGATATAAGTAATCCATGCATGTTTACGACCTATGAAGGATTTCAGTCTGAAGCAGCAATGGAACGACATAGTTCTTCAGCGGCAGTCGAAATTTTCTTTGGCATTGCTCAACCGATCTTAGACGAAGAGGTCGTTTTAATTACTTCCAGAGAAATCTCGGCCAACCTTTAACAGAATAAAATTAAAATTTTTGCTCTGTATTAACGATGCGTCTGGACTTTTAAACTGCTAGTCTATGTCCTATAAATTTAAAGCGGTTTAAACTTTAAGTAATTGAAAAATAATAAACGTTCCATCATTATGTACGCGAATCATGTCTGAATTTCGGGATATTAGGAACTAAATAAAATTTTTGAATTTAGCTTATCGTTAATCCAATTATGGTAAGCTCCCAGGGGGAGATTTAAATGATTTGGCTTTACATAGTAATCGCCATAATTCTGCTAATAGTATTAATTGTGATTTTGAACAAATACTACCGGAAGGCAAGTAGAGAGGTGGCTTTGGTTCGAACTGGTGCTGGGGGGCAAAGGGTAATTATCGAAGGTGGCTTTATCGCTTTTCCATTCCTGCATAAAGTCGCTGAAGTTAACATGAAAACTTCTAAGCTGGAAATTGCGCGACTTGGCCCCAAGTCGATAATCACATCTGATCGTTTACGTGTTGATCTAGGCGCAGAATTCTATGTTCGTGTTGAGCCAACGGTAGCAGGTGTAACAACCGCGGCACAGGCTTTAGGTGGCAAATCATTTAGAACAGCTGATCTAGGTGAAACGCTTGAAGGAAAGCTGGTTGACTCACTTATGACCATAGCAGCTAGCTATACGATGGATAGTCTACAGGACAAACGCGGAGAATATAGCGGTGAAGTTGCAGAAAAGCTGAGTGTAGAGCTCTCAAAAAATGGTTTGTTACTTGAAACTGTGGCAATTACCCGTTTGGATCAAACACCTTTTCATGCCTTGGATGATAATAACGCCTTTAACGCTGTTGGTATGCGCAAGCTCTCTGAAGTGATCTCTACTAATAAGAAAGAACGAGCAGCAATTGAGGCTGAGGCAGAAGTATCCGTTAAACAAACACAGCTAGATGCGACAAAACGTAAACTCAGTATTTCCCAAGAAGAAGAAGAAGCAACCATTAGCCAGCATAGGGCAATTGAAACTGCAAGAGCATTGAATAGTGCTGATATTGCCGAACAACAAGCCACTTCGGAACAGCGTCGGGAAGAAGCTCGGATTGCAAAAGAGCTGGAAACCAGCAAGTCAGAAATAGCAAAGGATCGAGAATTAAATAGCGCTCGTTTATCTAAAGAACTTTTGCTTGAGACGTCCAAGTTTGAAAATTCTGTAAAATTATCTAAGAAGCGTATTGAAGACATTCAATCTCAGATAGAAGTTCGCAAAGCTGAAGCTAGCGAAGTTTTGGCTGAAGAAGAGGTTTCCTCCAAACGCGAAAAAGAAATTGCGCAACGTGAGAAAGCACTGGCTCTCATTAGGGCTGCTGAGCAAGCCGAAGTGGATGATGTTCGAGTGACTTCTGAGGCAGGTACCGTAATTTCAATGGCAAAAGCAAAAGCTGATGCAACAAAACTAAGGTCGGAAGCCGACAAAGATGATATGCTTGCTAGAGCCGAAGGTAAATCAGCGTTAATTTCAGCAGAAAATTCACAAAGTAAAGATGTAATTGAGATGAAACTGCAAAGTCAAAAGCTGTCTGTATTGCCGGAAGTAGTGGAAAAAATGATGAAGCCTGCTGAAAAAATTGAGGGCATCCGTATTAACAACATAACAGGCTTTGCAAAATCTGACAGTGAAG
>CACPHA010000142.1 GCA_902633655.1 Paracoccaceae bacterium | reverse complement strand
TTCAACGCCATCACCTATTTGAGTTATTACTCCTGCGGCTTCATGACCGAGGACTATAGGCATTGGTTTTCCACGTTCTCCACTTATTGCAACTAGATCAGAATGACATAAACCTACTGCTTTTATTTTTATTAAAACTTCATTGGCCTTAGGTGGATCCAGGTCAACATCCTCGATAAGTAAAGGCTTACTTTTACTATACGGCCTCGGCAATCCAGATTGCCTAAGAATTGCTGCCTTTATTTTCACGATAAAGCCCTACCGTCATAAGTTAATATTTTTAATTTATCTTGAAGTTGCTTCTTCTAGGGATGCCTCAAGGATATCCAATCCCTCTTGTATTACTAAAATATCCGCGGAAAGCGGGACCAAAATACGAATTACGTTTCTTGTTGGACCGGCAGTAACAAGGATTAAACCCTTATCCAGCGCAACTTTAGCTACCTTTGCGGCCATTTCACCATCTGGTTCAAGAGTGTCCCGATCTTTCACCAGTTCAATAGCATTCATACAACCTAGCCCGCGCACATCTCCGATGCTCTTTAAAGAGTTTTTTAAAGACATCTCTGTGAGCCTTTTGTCTATAATTGCCCCAATTTTAGTGCCTTTTTCTAGAAGATTTTCAGACTCAATTACTTCGAATACTGCAAGTGCGGCGGCACATGCCATAGGATTGCCGCCGAATGTACCCCCTAATCCGCCCGGTGGGACAGTATCGATTACGCTTGCCTTACCAACAATTCCCGAAATTGGTAATCCACCTCCAATGCTCTTTCCTACGCACGTTAAATCCGGATCAACACCAAAGTGCTCCATTGCAAACATTTTTCCAGTCCGGCCAATGCCCGATTGGATCTCATCAGCAATTAGAACAATATTATGCTCATCGCATAACTCTCGCAAAAATTCGATAAACTCCGTTGTTGCAATGTTGTATCCTCCTTCACCTTGAACTGGTTCAACGAAAATTCCCGCAATCTGATCCGGCGGACAATCACTTCTAAAAAGTGTCTCAAATGCCAACTTTGTGTCTTCAAGAGTGATACCACGAAACTTATCTGGGAACGGAAGGCGATATATTTCGCCGGGAAATGGCCCAAAGCCTTGCTTAAAAGGGACCATACGCGCACTCAATGCCATTCCCATATACGAACGACCGTGATAACCATTTGTGAAAGTAATAAGCGCGGGTCTTTTTGTATGATAGCGAGCCACTTTTACCGCATTTTCAACGGCCTCTCCACCTGCAGAAAAGAACATAGATTTTTTTTCAAAATCGCCTGGATAAACTGAATTCAGCCTCTCAGCGAGTTCTATGTAACTTTCATAAGGAGTAACCTGAAAACAGGTATGAGTCAGTTTATCTAGTTGTCCCTTGATAGCCATAACTATCTTTTCGTGCCTATGACCAACGTTTTGGCAACCTATTCCGCCACAAAAGTCTATATATCGTTTGCCCTCAACATCCCAGATTTCTGCGTTTTGCGCTTTATCCGCAATAAACGTTGAGGAGTAAGCAATAGCTCGCGCTACAGCATGATCTCGGCGAAGTTCAATTTCCTGATTTGTTCGCATGAAAATTTATCCTCGTGAATATCAATTGTGATTTTTTATCCGTATACATATGCTGGCAACCAGGTCGCCAAAGCGGGCCATTTAAAAACCAAATAAATTGCAATAACTTGAAGAATTACAAATGGTATAATTCCTTTGTAGATGTCTTTCATATCAACATCTGGTGGGCTAATCCCCTTAATATAGAACAGCGCGTAGCCTACTGGCGGCGTCAGAAAAGAAGTCTGCAGAGTGACCGCTATCAAAATCACAAACCAAACAAGTACTGGTTTATCAACCACTCCATAACCACTTATAGCAAGGTCCATAGAGCCAACTACCGGTGCGATTAGCGGAAGAACTATAAAGGTAATTTCAATCCAATCTAGGAAAAATCCAAGAAGAAAAACACAAAAAATAATAAATAAAATAACTCCATTATCGCTAAATGGCAATGAAGTTAGGGCCTCTTCTATAATTTCATCTCCACCTAACGCCCGCACAACAAAAGCGAACACACTGGCTCCCACAATTATGCAAAATATATAGCCCATTGTGTTGAAGGTCCCGCGTAAAGATTCCTTCAGCATTGGAATATTCAGCTTACCGTAAAAGCCTGCTAATACCATTGCGCTTAATGCGCCAACCCCGCTCGCTTCTGTTACGGTTGCGATGCCTGCGATAATTGATCCTAAGACCAAAAACATTAGTGCCAATATTGGAACTGCATCTAAAAGTACTCTCATTAAAGTCTTAAGACCTACGGGCTGCCTATCTTCAGCTAGTGGAGCGGAAGATGGTTTTATGAATGAGAAGCACAAAATGTAGATAACGTATAAAACCGCTAACATTAAACCCGGGATGAATGCTCCCATGAAAAGGTCTCCAGCCGGCAAATTTATCTGATCAGCCATAAACACCAACATAATTGAAGGGGGAATAATTATACCCAAACAACCTGAAGCTGCCACTGTTCCAGTTGCCAGTTCCTTTGAATAGCCTTGATTTATCATGATAGGTAAACTCAAGACACCCAGTAGCACGACCGATGCGCCAACGATTCCAGTACTTGCTGCCAATAAAGTTCCAATCAGCGCCACCGTGATTGCCATTCCACCTCTCACATTCCCAAATAATTCTTGAGTGGATGTAAGAAGTCTTTCAGCTATGCCGGACTTCTCCAACATAAATCCCATAAAAATAAATAATGTACCAGCTATTAGAATCCAGTTGGTCATCACCGCATAAATCCGCTTAACAACTATACCAAAGTAAAAAAAATCTAAACCGGTAGCAGTATCCCAATACTGGTCCGAAATCATAGCGATAATGGTGAAAAGAATTGAAACACCAAAAAGTGTGTATGCAATATGAAAACCAACTAAAAGCATTACGCAAAAAGTGGCAAAAAGTGATGCCAGGAGTATCGATTCAACAAACATTAGTTTGCTTCTCCTTTAATTTCATAAGCTGTAAAATTATTGCTATTGAT
>CACPHA010000141.1 GCA_902633655.1 Paracoccaceae bacterium | reverse complement strand
GCGGATCGAATGCTTGCAACGCACTAGCCTCCCTAATAGCTCTTGGACCAAGACGTGTCCCAGGACGGTTTGTGACGGCTTGATCAAACGCTATGCCTGTAATAGCCAATTCAGCACCACTCAAATCCTTGGTGTATTTGCGCCGCATAAAAGAATTGGCACCGGCAAAAGCATTTTCAAAACTTAGTCCACGAAGTTCTTTACGAGTAAAGGCAAGATCAATTTGCTTTTTGGCATCTGCTAGCATTATCCCATTATATTTTTCTAATTCACCCATTATGGTACTTTCCTTAAATTTTCATGTTAACGGTTGCGCGGTTTCAACCAAGCGGGCAAAAAACGATGCACCATAAGGTGACGCACTGTCGTTAAAATCAAAATTCGGGTTATGCAAACAAGCGGCTTCGCCAATTCCTAGGAAAAGGTACGCGCCAGGTCTTTCATTAAGCATATAGGAAAAATCTTCCGCCCCCATTTCTAGCCCTTGGGCACCATTGACATTTCCTTCACCGGCTATCTCTTCTGCAACTTGGATAGCAAACGCTGACTTCTCCGCATTGTTAATAGTCGGCGGATAGCCTTCTTCGTATCGTAAATTTGCTTCAACGCCAAAGCTTTGACCGTGACCGATAACAATCTCTGCCATGCGCTTCTTGACAAGACTTTGCGTTCCCTCATCGAAAGTTCGAACAGTGCCATTCATATAAGCCGTATCGGGGATAATATTATCAATTGTGCCAGTGTGGATTTGAGTAACTGAAATCACCAGTTTTTCCGTTGGGTCCACATTTCGTGAGACTATCGATTGAAAAGCCTGCGCAATCGCAACAGCCGACATTACCGGGTCACTGGTTTCGTGAGGATACGCTCCATGTCCCCCTTCTCCCTTTATATCAACATGAAATACGTCTGCACCGGCCATAATCGGCCCAGGTTTCGTATAGAAATTACCCAATTTTGTACCTGGCGTGTTATGAATGGCATAAACCTCGGAAATATCGAAGCGATCCATGATACCCTCTTGAACCATAACTGCAGCGCCCCCATAATTCTCCTCAGCAGGTTGAAAAATTAAGGCAACCCGGCCGCAAAAATTTCTGGTTTCTGCCAAGTATTTAGCAGCTCCAAGAAGCATGACGGTATGTCCATCATGACCACAAGCATGCATTAGACCTTTTCTTTGAGATGACCAGGGCACCCCGCTAGTCTCAGTTAATGGAAGTGCATCCATATCCGCACGCAGACCAATTGTCGGCCCATTCTTTCGACCCTCAATAATAGCTATTACGCCAGATGTTGCTATGCCAGTGTGAATCTTTGAAACCCCAAAGTCTTTGAGTTTTTCAACCACGAAGCGTGCAGTTTCATGACAATCAAATCCATGTTCTGGATTAAGATGTAAATGTTGCCTCCAAGCGGCCATTTCCTCTGCAAAACCTGCTATGCGATTAACAACTGGCATGATAAACATTCTCCTCATTATCTATCGCCTCTATCTCACCCTAACTTTTGGAGTCAAGCAATGGTATATAATCAAAAACTCGTTCGTGATCCGAAGGGAGGTATGGCGCGGCTGTTAGAAATTATTCGTGCATTACGTAATCCCGATCATGGCTGCCCTTGGGACATTGAACAGGATTTTAAATCAATTGCAGCTTACACAATTGAAGAAGCTTATGAGGTAGATGATGCAATTCAACAAAAAAACTGGTCCGCTCTTAAATCTGAACTTGGCGACTTGCTGTTTCAAATAGTTTATCACTCACAAATAGCTTCCGAGCAAAATCTATTTAAATTTGACGATATTGCCAATTCAATTGGTGATAAAATGTTGGCTCGCCATCCTCATGTCTTTACTGATGAACGCTATATTAAATCCGCAGATAAACAAGTCCCAGATTGGGAGAATATTAAAGCTCATGAAAGAGAATCTGCAGATAGTCGGGGCGTTCTAGATGAGGTAGCGCTTGCCTTACCGGCACTCATGCGTGCTATAAAACTTCAGAAGCGTGCCGCACGTGTTGGTTTTGATTGGCCCGATATAAATCTTGTCCTTAAAAAGGTTATTGAAGAAGCTCAGGAGATGGTGGAAGCCAAAGAAAGTTTAGACTATGAAAAAACCGCAGAGGAATTCGGCGATTTGCTATTCGTGTTGGTTAACTTTGGTAGACACCTAAAAATAGATGCAGAAGAAGCCCTACGAAATGCCAACGCCAAGTTTACTAGACGTTTTAATTATATTGAAAGTGAACTTGCCAAAGATAACCGCACGGCAAACATGGCTTCTTTGTCGGAAATGGAATTACTATGGAATAAAGCGAAGTTTTTAGAGCGAAAAACTTAGTAATGCTTATACCCGATTCTTATGCATTACATGATTAAGAAATACTACCGGGATCAGCCCTAAACATATAATAATCAAAGCTGGTAACGAAGCCTGGTCCATCAATTCACTGTGGGCATACTGATAAGCGTAGGTTGCAAGTGTTTCAAAGTCAAAAGGTCTTAAAAGAAGGGTCATTGGAAGTTCTTTAGTAATATCTACAAAAGCCAGGACGAAACCTGCAAGAATGGCATTGCGGACTAATGGAATTGTAACGCGAAGCGTTGTCACATTAGGACTCATCCCAAGCGAGCGACTGCAGTTAATTAAATTGTCAGGAACCTTTGTGAGCCCTGAAGAAACAGCGCCATAACCAACTGCTTGAAATCGAACGAGGTATGCAAAAAACAAAGCAAATATTGTACCGCTAAAATAAATTGGACTCCATTGCATAAAAACATCCGCAAACGAAAGACAAGCCAGCACACCGATGGCTAGCATTGTACCCGGAAAAGCATATCCTGTAGCACAAAGGTTGCCAATAATCTGAAGGGCCTTTCCTTGAGCCATCTTTGCAGAACTACCAACCCAAACGGCACTTCCCATAATTAAAAAAGCTCCGATTAGGGCGACAAAAACGGTATTCGAAAGAACACGCCAAACATCGGAAAAAGCTACTAGATCAGAAGATTTCAGAACATTAGTCGCAAGTATTGTTATCGGGATCAAGAAACCAAACCCCACCGGAAGAAAGCAGATCAAAGCAAATATAAATGCACTTTTACCAAAAA
>CACPHA010000140.1 GCA_902633655.1 Paracoccaceae bacterium | reverse complement strand
TGAAACTGGCAGATTGATTTGGTTTTTTGACACGAGCCAGTTTGGAATTTACATCTGTTGAAGTGTTGATGGCGATGTAGCCTCTATGTTTATGATCGAGAGCAACTTTCATTTTTTCCGCCTTGGGAAGTTTATGAAATCTTTTCGATGCATCAAAGACGGTGTCTACCAAAACAGGATCAATACCGTGATTGACTATATAAGCGAACCCAAAATCGTGATATGCCTCGAAAATGGCCAACTGCAAATCCACCTCTGATTGTTCCGTGGTAAGTTTTGCAATATCAATTATTGGGATAGTGAGATCTTGTTTCATGGCAAATTAACCTCGTTTACTAGGGCAGATCATAGTGCGTTGGCCAGAGAGATATTCATCGATGATAACCTGCATCCTGTTACGGTCAAAACTAGTGTAGTGCCCGGCGTGAACCGTATTTACTGGCATTTCTCTTATCCGTTTGAGACTTTCACATAGCGCTATAGGAACGGAATGATAAAGATGATCATAAAGTGTACCATCATAGAGCGCATCGCCTGTAAATAGCAGCCCGGTCTCTTTTTCCCAAAGACCTGTAGATCCAGGAGAATGGCCAGGCAAATGAAGTACGTAAAATGTACGATCCCCGAGGTCGATAACATCGCCTTCGTCGACCTGTTTTGTTAGCGGGGCAGGTTCATAGCACCAATTTTCAACAGTAAAACCCTCGTATGGCAATACTGTGATTACTTTGTCGTTAAGAAGCTCTGCTACGGTTGAATTTCTATTTGGTCGTGCAAAAATTTCTGACTCTGCTCGATGACTGAGCCTTGTCTCAAACTGGCTAAATCCTCCTGCGTGATCGTGATGGCTATGGGTGCAAAAGGCGATAACATTACGTTCGCGGAGCGCTACAACATCTTGTGCGATGGGCCATAGTCCCATGCCCGTATCGATGATTAAATCTCTATCACGTCCTTTGATATGCCAGATATTACATCGCCAATCCTCTGATATATATCTTTCCAGAACACGTGAAACACCGTCTGAAAGTGCTTCGACAGTATAGGCGAATTTGGTTCTCATTGCACCGACTTAAATACGTTAATGTACCTTATAGTCTAGAGCGAGTGTCAAGCCCACTACAAGACAGTGTTTTTTTACAGCACTTGCTGGGGAGATACCATCTACTTTCACGGCTCTGCTGGCTGCCACTTCGGCAAGGTCATAACCAATGCGAGGCCAATTGCAATTAGTACGGCAAGCACGGTGAAGGCTGCATTATAGTCACCGAAGAGATCAAATGCGTATCCGGTTAGAACTGGTCCCGCAGCCCCACTAATAGTTCCAAAAAATAGAATGGTGCCAAAAAGGGCTCCATGTTCTTGTATTCCAAAATAACCGGCTACTGTTGGTGAGACAACGGCAAACAATCCGCCATGCCCGAAGCCGTAAATAGCCATAAAGAAGAACAAAAAGGAATGGTTGGTGAAACAAAGGAGGCCAACAAGGCTAATCAAAATGGGTATAAAGCAAATGAAATAGGCATTACGGCAACCCATTAAATCAAGAAAAAAGCCAACAACCAAACGGCCTATAATGCTTGACGCTCCAATAGTGGTCAGTAAAAAAGAAGCTTGAGCAAAAGCCATCCCAAGATCAATGCCATGCACTGCGATATGAAGCGGTATAGTCATTAGCGTTGGGAAGAATAAAAACTGGACTGCGCAAAGCTTTTTGAAGGTACGGGTTTGACGCGCACCGCTATTCGAAACTTTCTTAACTGTATCTACATCAGCGTAGTCTGTTTTGGGAGGGTGACTCATCAATAATGCCGCAAGTAGTAGTAAGAGACTTGCCGTAATACCCAGTAAAACCAACGATTTCTGAAGGCCATAATTTATAATGAGATACGCAGTAAGTGGAGGTATAATCATTTGACCGATTGCCGTTCCCACTTTTGTCAGTCCCGTGATCACACCGCGTCCTTTATCGAACCAGCGTGCAACTGTTGATAGCGTCACTACGTCATGGGTTCCCATCCCAAGGCCAACGAAAGTAGCAAAGATAAATAGAATTTGCCATGGTTCTGTCACTTTTGACATTAAAACAAAACCAATACCATATCCGATACCGGTAACGGCTAATACTGGTCTTGGGCCATATTTGTCGCTTAAACGGCCCGTAAAGAGCGCAAGAATGCCCATGACGAAAAAAGCAATCGCTGAACAACTCGAAAGTAGAGTTCTTGTCCAGCCGTATTCATTTTCAAATTCTTTGAAAAGAACTCCAAACGCAAACAACAGACCGATAACCACAAGTTGGGTAAGAAAGGCTCCAGCGAAAGCTCTATATTGCTGCAAAAAGTACGCTTCCCTAAAATATTAGATTGATATCTATGCATAAAATACACGTCAGTAAATGCAAAATGAAAGTTTAAAAATTCAGGAATTTGGCTTAAAGGCCAAGGTTAGTATTTTTACCATAATATCGATCTGTCAGATTAATTGAAAGCTCCCACTAAAATGTAAAACCTAGGCCAGCTACGAAGCTCATGTTTGTGCTGTTGCTTACAATCGGACTGTCGAAAACAGCAGGAGGAAAAAAGTTGAAACTAGTGTTCCCAAAGATGTTGAGGCTGTCTGTGAGGCTAAAGATCGCATTGGCGGAGACATATGGAATGCTGACTGTTCCAGGTGAGAAGGCAAGTCGGCCTGCCTGGCTTTCGGATGTGCCCACACCATAAAGAAAACTGGATAATTCTGGGCTTAGACGTTTAACACCAGCAGTTGCGAAAAATGGCATACCAAGCCCCGGGATATACTGACGAAATGCTAAATCAAATTCTTGTCCTTTGTGTTCATCTGTAAACTCTGATGCGGCCTTAAAAATTAGAGATGTTCCTCTCGAAAGTTCAAAAGATGCTTTAAGCGCTAAATCGATAGATTGTTTACGGCTCATACCAGTCAACGATACATTTTCTCCATCCGCATATGGCGCCATCCGTGGTTTGATGGCTAGGTAAGCTTTCAAACTGTCACGCGAAAAAAACTTGTATTGCAAACCTTCAACAACCCCGATTGCCAAATTTTTTGATTGATACCGAAGCGATGGAACGAGGCGCGTCTTAGTTGTATTGTTATATGGT
>CACPHA010000139.1 GCA_902633655.1 Paracoccaceae bacterium | reverse complement strand
TGTACAACCATCAGGCTCCAAATCCTTTGCGCTTCGCTATCGGCATAGTGGACGATCAAAGAAACTCACATTGGGCAAATACCCTAAAATGTCGCTTTTAGAAGCCCGTGAGAGAGCACGAGAGGCCTTGGAAAGCATTAGCTATGGGGAAGACCCATCCAGACGACAGGGGAGCCCACAGCGCTTTGAACCAGCATTTAGATCTTTTCTAGAACGCCACGTTTCTCAGACCAAAGGAACTTATGAGACAACGCGGATTTATGAGCACGATCTTCTACCTGCCTTTCGAGGAAAGGTCCTGTCGGACATCACAAAACGAGATATAATCAATTTGCTAGATGGTGTCGTAGACAGAGGCTCACCGGTTATGGCCAATCGGGTGCTGGCCGCATTGCGTAAGTTCTTTTCCTGGGCTGTATCCAGAGATTTAGCGCGTCATAATCCTTGTGATGCGATCAAGCCGCCCTCGAAAGAACAATCCCGTGATCGAATTCTCAGAGATGAGGAGATATCTATCTTTTGGAAGGCCTGTGAGGCTCTAGGCTATCCATACGGGACTTACTTTCAGTTTTTGCTTCTTTCTGCCCAGAGACGCACTGAGGTTTCCGATATGACCTTTGAGGAGATTGAAGGCGATGAGTGGATTATCCCTGCAGCTCGCGCCAAAAACGGGATCAAGCACCGCGTTCCTATTACGTCAGCTATGCGCTCACTTCTGCAAAGCTCAGGACGCGATACACAGTATGTCTTCACTGTCACCGGTGAGTATCCAGTGAATAACCTAGGCAGGGCTGCAACGCGCCTCAAAAAGAAAATGGCGGAAATAAGCGACATCAAAAGTTCAGCCGCTGTCGAAGAATGGAAGCCCCATGATCTACGTCGCACTGCGGCATCAGGCATGGCAAGGTGTGGTATTTTCCAAGAGGTCATTGAGCGCGTTCAAAACAGGGTCAGCGGCAAGTTTGCGGGCGTGGCAGGCATCTATAATCGCTACGAATACGAGAAGGAAAAACGAGAGGCATTAGAAAAATGGGCGAAATCTTTGGAATTTTAAAAAGGTAATCAAGTTATGAGTGAAGAAGAGACAGCCAAGGTAGTGACAAATGAATATAAGCCGAAAAAGCGGAAGTCGCAGCAAAAAATTCATAAGGCATTATGCAAGTTATTCAAAGTCGAGCATGACCCCGATAATTGGCAGGTTGTAAAGCTTTCAGATAATCCTGACGATCTAATAAAACTGGACCTGAGAAACCTAACATTTGATATAGTCTCGCGGATAGACTTGTTAGAAGAGATTACAAAAACAGAATTTTCTGCTCAATTTGCAAAACTACGTCGCGGACTTGAGAAAGTAATCTCAGAAATGGAGCGCAGTGATTTTCAGCCTTTGTCGAAGGAAGTTGATTTTGAACTTTATATCAATAGCAAGAAAGATGCAGTCTTTGACCATCAAAAATTTGAACGAACCCGATTTTCCAAAGCACTACTGACAAAGTTACACCGATATAACGAGACAATATCCAACGTTGAAAGGCGAAGGTCGAAGAATCGATGGCAGAGAAAAAGTAAAACGAAACAACCGAAAATCCGAGAGCGTGAAATTGGGCTTCTAATACTTGCGGTATTTCGTAAGAACAATTTGCTTTTACCTACGAGTAAGGAGAATGATGAATTCTCGAACACAAGATTTAGGCGGACTTTAAAGCTAATTTTTGAGGAGTTATCTCTATCGCAGGAGCCAAAATTAGCAGCAGATGATGCCCTGGTTTTTTTCAAAAAAAATATTTAATTAAACCATTTTGACAGCTGATCAAATGTGCTGAAAATGGCGGACCATGATTTCTCTAGTTAGAAAGGATGGTAAATGAAACTCGATCAAAAATTACCTCTAAACAAGTCCGAGAGTTACTTGGCGGCATAAGTGATATGTCTTTATGGCGCTTTCTTCATGACAAGAAGCTAGGATTTCCCAAGCCAATCTATATCAACCGGCGTCGGCTTTGGTCACATGAAGAGCTAAAGCAATGGCTTGAGCAGAGACCTCGAGATTACCTGGGAAAAACTGACCGAGGAAGTTGATCAATGAACCAAGGAATCCACCATCATCTTTCTAAAAATGAATGGCTTTATGCTAAATGGGAACTGGCTCGGTATCCTTCCCCAAGACGTTTATATCACGAAAACATTCCTGAGAAAAGGCGACAGTTTGGCCCTTCAGATGGCCGGAGAAATCAACGCAGGGCTGTACTGCATAGCGTGAGGCACAGTAATTGGAATATTGCTTAAAATATGTTTGGAGTCTGCGGGATGAAGCGACTTGCTGGACGGTAGCTCATATCTGGAGCCAAAAACTATCGGCTAAAGATCGTGAGCTGGCCGCCTTAACAGCGCTCTTTTCTTTAGAAGGGGAAGAAGCCTTAGATGTTATGGAATACGCAGCACAGCGGCATCAATTCGGCCCACCTCTGCTACCTTTGGGAAGCTTCAAGGACGAAGCTGAGTGGTGGGCAAGTCGAGCTTCACTGGATGAGGTGAAATACTATCTGGCTGCATTGTTCCAAGTTCTACCACCACACCTCAAAAAAGAATTTCGAGCTTACATAAATGCTAATTCAGATGAAGGTCTGGCCGCATGAATGAATTTGAAAAAATTACCAAGCGTATGCCACAAATTGAAAATGAAGCACTGGCGTCTAGCTGCGTGAATGGCGCATCTTTATTGAACGAAATTTCGCAATCGCTGAAAAATTATGTAATTTTTAGTCAACCGGAAGAAGCGGATGCTATCACACTTTGGTGTGCTGGAACTTATCTCATGGATCAATGGAATATATGGCCAAAGCTTTATATTCACTCACCAGAACGGGAAGGCGGTAAGACAACTTTATTATCTGTTGTTGAAGCAATTGTTAAGAACGGGATAATTGCAGCAAACATAACGCCATCAGCCCTATATCGCATTGTCGAACATTACCAACCAACTCTGTGCATTGATGAAGCTGATAGGTTTTTAGGCGAAAATCCTGAACTAAATGGCCTAATGAATGCCGTCCATACACGTAGGACCGCTACTAAGCTTTTGACCGAAGCCAAAAAGGATGGCGGCTTTGAGGTGAAACAGTTTTCTCTTTGGAGCGCTCAAGTCATAGC
>CACPHA010000138.1 GCA_902633655.1 Paracoccaceae bacterium | reverse complement strand
TTTACCGCCCTTTTTCGGCCAGCCAGCCTTCATATCCTTATAAGCCTTGTCGCTAATTGTGCTTTTCTTTTTAGAACGAGAAGCACTTGCTTTTTTATTTGCTTATTATTATCGATTGACCCACCCCCTATCTTTTTGCGATGCTTAATAGACTAAGGGAGGACGCTCATGGCAATGCGAAGATATATGGCAATACATACGTTTCACTCTGAAAAAGCCAAAGAGGCCATGTGGGCGATGGCGTCTGAGGATAATTCTTCGCAAAAAGATTGGGCAAGGGCTTGGTCTTTCGATAAATGTCGGTGTCTTGCTACATGGTCAGGCGATGATGATTTCTTTTTTTGTCACTGGTTGGCAGAAACCGAAGAAGACATCCATAACGCTTTGCGAGAAAATCAGCTCGATGAATTTGTCTTTACTGCGTGTTATGAAGCCCACAACTATATTGATACAGCTTGTCTAAGTGATGAACGGGCTTTTCCAATACGAGCAACCGAAGAAGCTTAAGATTTTTTACTTTTACCCTTCCAATTTACCCGCTTTGCCGATGTTTTCTTGCGTCTTGCGTCTTGCGTCTTGCGTCTTGCGTCTTGCGTCTTGCGTCTTGCGTCTTTACCTTTAGAACTTTTGCATTGCGCCATGGTTGGTCTACAGGCCGGGTAAGACCCACCAGACTTACGGGATTTA
Source organism: Paracoccaceae bacterium (assembly GCA_902633655.1). Lineage (GTDB taxonomy): Bacteria > Pseudomonadota > Alphaproteobacteria > Rhodobacterales > Rhodobacteraceae > LFER01. Next base: position 2,466 of record CACPHA010000138.1, on the reverse strand, counting down.
CGGCCACATGGACCACCCGTTTTGCAGTTGACCCAGCCTTTACCCTTATTGCGGCTGAACCACTTCCTGAGACCATCACTTTTTGCCACTTTTCTTGCCACCGATATTGTAGTTTTTAGCTCCAACCTTTTGGCAACGGACCATATGCCCGGATCTGTAAGAAGATGTTTTGGGCATTGCTCGTTTTACCTTATAATAACAGGCATCTCTGTTGGGTTTTTTCTTTGCGGGCATAATTGTCTCTGCTAGATGAGATTTCAGCGTTATTTTGAAGTGGTTAAAAGGAGAGTGTTATGTCAGTGTGTAGGGTGGTAATGGCTGATTTTGTAAATGAGGAAGAAGCTGATAAATTTTTGACACACCTTTCCGAGCGTGGCAAAGAATTATACCAACAAGCCGAAACCATGCTGGTACTAAAAACTACAGAGACCTCGGGCATGTCCGTTACAGTTTATCCTAATGAGGAGGCGGCAGATCAAGGTACAGAGATTCGTAAGGAACTTTTCAGTGAATGGTCTGGAAAAATAGTACAGTCTACTACCCTTGATGCTGAGCTTATCGGTTATGTTAAGTAAGGAAAAAATATCATTTAGAGATATTCATGGGGGCGTAGACTTCGCCGTTGTACTGGCTTCCTGTTCCATCATCGCCAAAATTGAACCAAGCCAAGACAATCAGGACTGCCACAATCCAATAGAAGGCTGTTTTTGACCAATCCATAAAGGCTGTAAAAGTTCTTTCAGCCTCAAGTTGGGCTGCTTCTCTGGGAGTCATTTATGCTCGTCTCGATTTCTTTCCGGAACACTTCCATTTGGCTCGTGATAAGCGCAGTGGAGAGTTTGGATTCTTTGCGGCCTTGGGCTGTTTCTTCATTTGCCCATAAGAACGAGCGCAATATGAACCGCCTTTGCTAGTGCCAGGAGCGATAGAGTAACCTTTAGCTCCATATCTTACCGTTTTCTTTTTACCTATCTTAGGATTCTTGACGGTCTTGGAGAATTTCTTATCGCCTTTGGCCATTAAACTACGAGGTCCACTATTTGTCCCTGCCGATATTCGGCTGCATTTAAGGACTTCAAATTTTTTTGGACTGCATTAGCCTGTGCTAACCTTTGGGGGAAACAGAATGATAGCTAGTAATATTCGCATTCTGTTTTTTCCAAAGGTAAGCGCAGAATAAAAGTGTCCCCTTTTTAAAAATAACAAAAGGCTAAAGCATGAAAGAATTTCTGAGTGGGCTAATTGGCCCAGTTACAGGCATTATCGACAAGGTAGTGGCTGACAAAGATCAAGCTGCAAAGCTCGCGCATGACATAGCTACGATGGCAGACCGTCACGCATAGTAGAAAGAAATGATTATACGAACCGTCAAGCCACCTCTTCATTAAAGTCTTCAAATGGTACTCTATTCACTATCGACCGCCACGCCAGACCCTTCTTTTTGAGCACGACATGAGTAACTATTTTTTCTCCCTCTTCCCAACGATATTCGGTCAAATGGTGATTTTCATGAACTAAAGCGGTGCGCTTACGAGCTTTTGTAAATTTGGCGTACTCGCCACTTAAAACCCATTCTTCAATATTGTCTGCATAAGCATCTAACTGAACAAGTTCAGTTTCGCGAATGAACATATATTCTGGGTGATGAATTTTAATAAATTCTTTTTTGTTCCAATTACGCATAATAGCTCGCGCTTTTTCGCTGTAACTCATTTTCCATGTCTCCTTCTAAGTGCGATTTCCCAAACCGTACCCAACCTGTTCTCCAACATCAATAAAGGCTAAAGCATGAAATTATTGCTGAGAGGATGCGAAATCATGACCCTGTTTTTTGCAGTATATCTAGATAAGGTTCTTCCACGTAAAAATTAATAACGTTACCTTCGTGTGAAATTATGTCGATCAAGCCTGTGTTTTCATGATACTTGTCACGCTGCAGAAGCGCCCGATCCGCAGCTTCGTTGTCGTCATAAATAGAAATCGCAAGTCCCGCTGTTTCAGAAGTTTCCATGGTTACAAATGAACGAATTTCTGGAAATACTGACTTTATATTATTTTTGAGTTTTGCTGCGTTTTTATCTCTTTCTTCGGTACTTGAAAATTCAAACATGTTGATGCGGGCATAAGGCATTTTTGTAATTCCTCTGATTTAGCGTCTTCAGCATTGCTGTTTATGTGGTGCGTATGATGAAATCAGGTATCATTCATGGATTGCACCAATCTAGCCACACCACCCTCTAGGACAAGCTTGGAGATCAGGTCATCCATGTCCATTAACACTGGTAAGTCTACCATCAGATAGCCGTTCTCATCTTTGGTAACTGCCTCAGGAAACATATGCTCTACATCCTGAGCTATTAAACCAGCATTGGGATGCTTATCTAGGCCAAGTTCCTTAGCTTTCTCATTCCATTCCCAGATATGAATGACCAAGCCGATCTCTAATACCATGCGCCAAAACAACGG
>CACPHA010000137.1 GCA_902633655.1 Paracoccaceae bacterium | reverse complement strand
AACGCTTCAACCTAGCGTTCTGGGTGCTTTAAGGGAGGCCGATGTGCAAGTAGCTAGAATGTCGATTGCAGAATTTAAATCTAAAAGCGAAATGCAAAGATTTATAGATCATCAACATGAAGCTTTTTGGGATGTTTTTCCCACTGCAAGGAGTGCTGCTTTGATAAAGACTGGGCCAACCTCACTTATCAATACGACTATATATCCAGATGAAGCTTCTGCTAATTTGAGCATTGAGGGACGCTCAAGGTTTTTGGATCAACATAAAAGCGGAATTGCCGACACTTTTTATTATGAGGGGGAGGTCGTTTTTTCAACAGCTTCAAATTTAACTTCACAAGTAAAAGAAAAAGTAAAATCAAAAAAAGTAAAAAACAAAGTTCTGCTAAAACTCCTTTTAGACCAAAAAGAAGAGATTGCAGATTTAAAGTCTAAACTGAGTGCACTTTTAGCAAAAATTTAAATTAGTTTTCCCGTTGGCCATAGCATTTCCATAAAATATTTGCCAAGCAATATGGATGAAATCTTAGTCTTTTTTAGATTAATAATTTGACAATGATTTTCGTCAAAATATAATACGACTATCGTATATGGGAGAAATGCAATGTGCGTTGGAACGCTATCCATGTTTGCACTGATGATGCTCAGTCTTTTAGGGTGGGGCGCTTATGAGGTTGGAAAGAAAATTTGGGATATTAGATCAACTATCGCTCGTACCGCCGTAGCTGTTTTTAATTTTCCAGAAAACGTTTACCAATCAATCAAAGCTAGGCAAACAGACATTTAAAAGGGCCCCTTCAGTAAAACTGAGGGGGCATTATAACGTCAGATATAGCTGCACTGTTCACTCAACCAACGCATTAGAATATCATTTAATTTTTTCCCATAGCCATTCGTGGGAATAAAACATAATGAAACCCGCTGGAATACTTGCTAGAGCCAATCCAAAGGTATAACTCAAATCTCCTCCTGTAACAAATGCATAGGTCATAAACCAAGTTATACCTAAGAGTTGCCAACTACATGTTTTGATTATGCGCATGCGCATTATTTTAGGCTTGGGGTGCTTCCACACATGCTTCAGCTTCTTCATCCCATGTGTAATTAACTTGACAGGCCATAGCTTCCAAACTGGCATCATGATTGTGCTTGGAACAGCCACCTGCAAACGAACTCGTTGTAGTCACGATAAGTGCAAACATGCTTACTGGTATTGCTTTCATTTTCATACTCCTAGATTTTTTGATAACGGGTAACTTTCTGGTAACTAAAATGGTTACGCTCCTGATCCAACGGCGGATGTGAGGCGAAATTACACGTGAAGAAAAAGCCCCCCAGAATGGATCTGAGGGGTCAAAAAGTTTAGCCGCTGGGTAGGCAGAAAGAGCAGCGGCGAGAAAGGCTTGCAAAGAATCTGCAACTAGAACATGATCTCACTTTCGTCAATAACTGAAACGACATTGAAGGAGCATAAAAATGAAAAACCTTTCAATCATTTTGGCTTCTTAGACCATATATGTGCTGCGAGGGCATCTCGCTGAGTACAACCCCACTTTGTCTTTTCTAGAAGTGGTTTGTATTTGTCAGGGTTTGCATTCATATGTTTTGCTGTCCTTCGCCCATAGATAGCTCCCAAGTAAACAGCGCAAATAGCTATGGCCGCTGCGACAATTATATTTTGTGTGAACGCAAAAGCGAACATACCCGTAAAAAAACCAGCAAATAGACCACAGATTATCATGTTAAGTAATATTGGTTGCTTCTTAAACATGATAAACGCAGTGCCCTTATGAAAATTGACTTCCCAATTCCGTTGGGTAGGTTTGGTGGCTTGAGAAGGTTTCGTATCTTCAAAATTCTTCAGTTCAATTGATTTTCCCTGAAAGATACGTAATGCCAAGTCGACTGCATTTAAGGCTAGAAATAATGGAATGATAGGAATAAAAAAGACTAATAAAAATATGCCAGTTTTATCTAAAATTGTTTCGTCTGGATCAATAGATGCGGACAATAAAGAGAATAAAAACCATAGCACAGTCAAGACGTACCAACTCATTTTAATGATACTATTCTGTATTTTAAGTTTAGCCATAAATTTATAGTGCATACAAAAAATAGAAAATTAAACCTTTTTAACGGTATTTATATTATTCTTATATTGCCACTGTTGATCTATGTGTACGTAGGAAGCAATCACACACTCGTAAACGAAAAGGATGAGTGATCTGTTGACGTGAGGTCAACGTACTAGTAGTAATTGTAATGGCGGGGTTCAGCAACCGTATCTATATGGACTTGAGGTTTAGCCACCTCATCAAGGGATTAAAAAATGAAAAAGTGTGACTGTGGTCGCTCGCCTACGTCTTATTGCGTGGGTTGGCACTCATTGACCCACGTAGAGTGGCGTACAAAACAGCTTATCGCTGAGGCAAAACTTAGGGCAGAGCTTATACAAGATGAATATGACAGCATAGTATTCCCGGATAAGTGATTTATAAACCTTGCATTATCCTAAAGAAAAACCCCGATGTTTTTAGCGGCAACAGTCAGGGTTTTAGGTTAATCCCAAGGGAGGATATGTGACTCTTCCATTAACCACGATGCTGCGAACTAATTGAAGTAAAATTGAAAAAGACGTTGGGTAAAATGTGGAATTTTTAAATTTTGCCTAAAATTCAAACAGTACTTGGTGAAATAATTGACAGACTCTAAAAACCTAATGTTTACAGGCCAATTTGGTTGCCGTAAGGTTAGGTTTCAATCTCGCCTGTAGCCGTTGGGAACACGCTTGAGATTCATGGCTAGGTCTTTTGGGAGGAGGGCCTAGCCACATTTATTTTAAGTTAGTTTCAGTCGATTTTTCTTGTTCCTCTGACTGGTAATTGCTCCACTGAACCTTCTATCAATTCAAAATGTGGGCTGGTTTCTAAGAACCTTTCAACATTTTCAAATTCACGAAACTTCAATTCTAAGATTTCACCCGTTGATTTATTCAAAAAATAAAAGGTTTCCATTTGTTGCCTGCCGATGGCTTAACATGCTGTCTGTTGGTTGCTGATCAGGAGAAGTACGATAAGTGAATAGTTTTAGATCAACCGTTAGCGAAGATATTGATAAACTGAACTAAACTCAGGGGGATCTCAAAGAAGTAATCACCCATTGGCACCATTTTGTTTTTTACCTTCACCACTGGGCTTTTAAGCAGGTCCTTACCGTTGACTACGGCAGCATGGGTACGACCTTGGTTCAGAACAAAAAAAGTAACGTGATCTTTGGTAAACTTTTTCTTTCTGAAGGGAATGCGAAGGGTAGGGAATGAAAAATCAGAACCATGCCATCCTATTTTTGTTTCAACTT
>CACPHA010000136.1 GCA_902633655.1 Paracoccaceae bacterium | reverse complement strand
AATACCGATATCTAGAAGATGGCATGAGAACAGATGTCAGTCCAATCGAAGTTTTCTGGGAAGAACATATGACGCAATACTAGCGCATATGGAGGTGGGGCAAAAAATCTGACTGCTTTGTTTTCTCCGATTGTGGAACGATCGATTGGCTGGGCGCATGCTTGGTTCAATCAGCCCTATGCCGCCATTCATTATTTTGAAACTGCGATCGAAGCTGTAGGACAAGAGGGAAAAAAGCAATAAGCTGTAAAAGGCGCATCTGAAGCTCTAACTCGAGTGCGAGTGGTAGCCTCCAGAACGTTCCACACTTTCCACCGATGGAGGATGTGGAGGATTTTGAAGGATATGACTCCACATATTTTTGCACCACGTTATTCTATGGCGAATAGTGGGAGTATTTGGATGTCCAACCGATTTACTAGAATAAGCATGGTGGAATATGAACACGATGAGGCTATGCGGATATCATTACAGCAGTATGAAGACAAATTAGCACCCAAAGTTATGGAGTACGCAGAAGACATCCGAATAACTGTCACAGGTCCCACTTCGGCACTATGGTACATAACTTATCCTGACGAAGAGAGTTCATTGGTAGCACTAGAGTTGCCAAAAGAATTTACCAAAGAACAAACATTGGCTCGTCTTGTAAAAGATGTTATCTACTTTGACGGATATTTAGAGTTTTCAGCGTCCAGAACTTACTATTCTAAAATTAAAAGATGATTAATCTCGTACGCGCCATAGCCTTATCCTTAGCTATGCTACTTGCTGCAAAGGTACAGGCATACGAGTGTCCAGCGAAATTTCTGAGGCCGGCGGCAGTTATTTTTGATCTTGTTACAATCTGCGCAATGAAAGACGTTTCGGTTGGCAAAGTTAAACACGCTGCACACGTAACAGCACAGTGGCTGGACAATAATCAGGATGGCAAAATTGATGAATTAGGGTTGAAGTCATCTCTATTGGAAAACAGGCCAGTTATTTTGATGTCCGCTGCTGGCTTTAATATCTTTCAATTCCTTACAATTGAAAAGGGGCTTGGCGATAGGATAGCTCAAGATCTATCAGCTGAGGAAACAGCTCCGAAGCATGGAAGAGATGCTTCACAAGAAGAAATCCACCATTTAATTTTTACCGCGGGTTGGTCACCAACGTTTCCACGAACTTTTAGCGAAGTGCCAATGGATCGAAGTACAGTGTATTTGACTTGGCTATTAGCTGAAAAGAAAGGCTTCTATGATTACGATGATCCAAAGTGTGATGCTGAGTGTAAAGTTGTGGAGTTTTTTTATTTGGCTAGCGCCGCATATTTAGGTTCACACATTGATGTTGCTCACGATGAGTTATCGTTGAAAACTAGGATTCGACTCAAAGAGGATCTCCCCGAAATTGTTAATATCATCGAAAGTAATTCTTACGAATATCCACGTTACATGTGGCCAGACGGCAAGTACTCTTTTAGCGAGCATATAAAGTTAAAATAATTTGAAGCGCGATCTCCGAACTTTGATAATTTTATTAACTAGAAGCAGCATTCGTAGCAGACCAAATGATTGCAACAAACAAGACAGGGCACACGTCATTTGAGCGTATAAGTAATTTAGAATTTGAGACCGCAGCAGATTTGCAAGCCCTTAAAATGATCTCAAGTGATATCAACAAACGTTGAACTGAGGTCTGCATCTCCGAGCTGAATAAGCGTGAGATCAGCGACTGTTGCACTTGTCAGGCTAGTAACAACTTGATCTGAGCTATCGACTAGGGCGCATTGCTCGATGGTGTCTAAGCCAACAATGTGGCGCAGCGTTGAGACCACATCACTGATGGCTACTGTTCCATCTCCATTTATATCTGCGGCAACCTTTTGAGTGCCGCTTAATGTGCTCAAGCCAACGATATCGCGCAGTTGTAACACAACATCACTGATGGCAACTCCATGGTCATAGCTTTGGCTGCTGAACTCGACATGGGTAAAGCTGAGATCCTGAGACAATGTGGCTAGGGTGCCGCCAGTCATGGAAACAGTCGTGTTGTCTGACCCGCTGCTCACAAATACCAATGATTGATTGCCTAATGCTGTACGCTCGCCAGCGCTATCTTCATATCCTAACGTAATCGCTTGTACTACGTCATCTGGTGTAAGTGTTAAATCGATGCTGATATCGTTTTGTGATGCCGTTGATAAAGAATAACCTTCTTTGAGATCATTACTGTCTGCAGAAAAGCCAAAGGAGAGGGGGCTAGAGGTGTCTGTCACAGTGAAGTTTATGTCATAAAGCTTTACATCAGTTGACCCTGGCCAGGCTGACATGGAACTTGTGCTGGCGTCATATGTCGTTGTCCAATAGGCGTCCACATAGGCTGTTGTTAACGAAGAACCGTCCAAGTCTGAAGTATCGCTTTTCTGGGTATGACCAGCGCCACTTGAAAGCCCACTGGTCAGAATATTGTCTACACCCTGGCCAACAGTGTCTGCCTGGCTTTGGGTAAGACTATAGGCCGTATCGGCCGTATAGCTGACCTTACTGCCATCATAATGCAGATTGAGACCCAAGCTTGTAACATCGCTCGCGTCTGTTAAGAGCCCCACAGAAAGAGTTAGTAAATTGGTATCACTAACCCAATTCACTTCATCAAGATAGACCGAGAGTTGATTAGCTGTGGCCTGTGATGGCTTTGGGAGAAAGTTATAGAGTTCGGCCATTATGCTATATCTAGGAGATGCGTGAGAAGTTCATCACTTGTCGTGATGGGAGAGGTAGACGAGATCAACGGAAGTAATAGATCCGCGGATGCCCCGGCGATATAGGCGCTAATAATCACACCGTCCGTTGAGGCTTTGGTGACCCCATCTCCATCTACATCAAGAAGCGTGTTTGAGTAGTCACTCACGAAGCTGCTTAGAGATGTTGCACCCGTAGTGGCATCCAAGAGGTTTCCTGCCACCTCAGAAGTTGTGGTATTAGAAAAGAGAGATGCGAGGATTGCTTCACCGTCTGTAGCGCTGCTGACGCTGCCGCTGCCATCTACATCATAATCCGCGTGACGCAGATCCAGCTTATAATCGAGCACTTTCCCAGAACCTGATTTAACGTTGATGAAGATGTCAGAGGTATAGTCCTCATAGATTACTGTCTCATTACCACCAATGGCAGTAGATGTTGCTAGGACTGTGCCACTGGAATTGGCAAGTTCGATCACAACATCTTCTTTGCTGGTCAACGTGCTATCATCAATAACAACGCTGAAGAGATTGGGGCTTTGCTCGCTTAGCCTACCCGCACTGATCTCAAACCAGTCTTGATCACCGTTGGTCAGGGACAGACCAAGGTTCGAGAACGTGGTGTTGCTTTCTGTGTTAAAGGTGAGCTCGGTTGCTTTAGCCACCACGTCATTTGAACTGCTGCCCTCGGCGAGATCAGCAACGATGATTTCTTGCGAAGTGTCTGCAGCGACAAGATCCACATCCAGTTTATAAGCAATATCCTGACGACCG
>CACPHA010000135.1 GCA_902633655.1 Paracoccaceae bacterium | reverse complement strand
GTAAGTTCAATAATTCGTCAATGTTGCAACACTAACTTTGGTTCTGAAATAACTTCATTTTTGCCATTGTGACTAGGCAATGCCTGACTTAAGTTATGTTAAAACTTAGTCTATCGAGTTGTACATTAGTCACTGCGATCCGAAAGGTAAATTATGGCGGCAAATTCGGGCGGAGAAAATAAAAATACACTCTATTGTAGCTTCTGTGGCAAGAGCCAACACGAGGTGAGAAAGCTGATTGCTGGACCAACAGTATTTATTTGCGATGAATGCGTTGAATTATGCATGGATATCATTCGCGAAGAAACTAAGGGTAATAGTCTTAAGTCTACTGATGGAGTGCCAACACCTGGTGAAATTTGTGATGTTCTGGATGACTACGTTATTGGACAATTAATTGCAAAACGTGTTCTTTCTGTTGCCGTTCACAACCACTATAAACGCCTAAACCATTCGTCCAAATCTGGTGATATTGAACTGGCGAAATCAAACATTTTGCTGATTGGACCGACTGGGTGTGGGAAAACACTTCTCGCTCAAACACTCGCTCGCATTTTAGATGTACCCTTTACGATGGCGGATGCGACGACCCTTACTGAGGCGGGCTATGTTGGTGAGGATGTTGAAAATATTATATTGAAGCTTTTACAAGCCTCTGAATATAACGTTGAACGCGCTCAGCGCGGCATTGTATACATTGACGAAGTAGATAAGATCACGCGGAAGTCGGAAAACCCGTCTATTACACGCGATGTATCTGGCGAAGGTGTTCAGCAGGCACTTCTAAAACTTATGGAAGGCACTGTTGCAAGTGTGCCACCGCAAGGAGGCCGTAAACATCCACAGCAGGAATTCCTGCAAGTAGATACCACCAACATCCTCTTTATTTGCGGGGGTGCGTTCGCCGGCCTCGAAAAGATTATCTCCGCCCGTGGAAAAGGAAGCGCAATGGGCTTTGGAGCCGATGTGCGCGATAGTGATGATCGGGGAGTGGGTGAAATATTTCAAGAACTGGAACCTGAGGATCTTTTAAAATTTGGCCTGATTCCAGAGTTTGTGGGTAGACTGCCTGTACTCGCGACCCTTGAAGATCTTGATGAAGATGCCTTGGTTACGATTTTGACTAAGCCGAAAAACGCATTGGTTAAACAGTATCAAAGGCTTTTCGAGTTGGAGCAAACAAAGTTGTCTTTCACCGATGAAGCTTTGGTTTCCATCGCTAAGAAGGCGATCAAACGCAAAACTGGAGCACGCGGATTGAGATCGATATTAGAAGATATTCTGCTGGACAGTATGTTCGATCTTCCAGGCCTTGATGACGTTGAAGAAGTCGTGGTGAACGATGAGGCAGTCGTCTCTGGAGCCGCTCCTCTTATGATCTACGCGGAAAAGAAGCAAACGCCAGCAAGCGCCAGCTAAAAAAGTTGGGAGGACATACATGATTTTGGAAATTTGTTTGTTCCTCTGGACGTTATCAGGCATTTACGGCATACCTTTTGAGTATTAGATGGAGGGTTACTGAAATTCATGAAAGCTTTGCTGCGTGCCTTAACCTGGTGGAATAGTCAAACACTGAATACCCAACTTTTTACTTGGCTAAAGGGGGTGCGAGTCGGTCAGGATGAAGAAGGAAATATCTATTATCGCTCCAAAGACGATAGCCGCAGATGGGTTATTTATGAAGGAGAGGCGGAGGCTTCCCGAGTCGGTCCTGATTGGCATGGATGGCTGCACCATACGTGGGATGCTCCACCAAGTGAAAAACCTCTTGAACGGAAAAAATGGGAAAAGCCTCACGCAAAAAATCTTACTGGAAGCGCAATAGCTTATGCACCCGCTGGATCTCTGAGAAAAGGCACTCCTAAAAATCCACAAGATTATGAGGCTTGGCAGCCTGAATAGGACTGTGAAAAAATGATAGGTTCCAAAACCGAAGTATTTGTTGGAGGAATTGTAGTTATTATTGCAATTACGTTTTCTGTTTATATTTCCAAGTCGTTGAGTATGTCCGGTGTAAAGGCTAATTACCCTATTTATGCATCCTTTAGATCGGCAGAAGGAATAAGTGTCGGTACAGACGTACGCCTAGCCGGCGTCACGGTTGGGTCCGTAACACGTTTGGAGCTTGACAGTCATACATATCAGGCCAAATCGACCCTTTCGATTAGTAAGGAAATTTTGATCCCAGATGATAGTACTTTATCGATCGCCTCAGAAGGCTTGTTGGGAGGAAATTTTGTCGAAGTTCTGCCTGGTGCGTCTTTTGATTATCTAGAGGCTGGAGATGAGGTGCTCGACACACAAGGCTCTGTGAGCTTGATCCAATTGATGATGCGCTTTGTGACCGGCAGTAGTGAATAATGCAGTTCAGATCTGTACTATTAGTTTTTGTTATGATGATTGCAAGCGTTGGAGTGGCTCAAACCGGTACAACTGTTTCTATGAAAACTGCCACAGTATATTCGACAACATTAAGGTTTCTGGATAAGGTCGCAGGTACCGCGCGGGACATAACATTAAAACACGGTGAAACGCTAAAGTTAGGTAAATTGCTTATTATTATGGGTGAATGTAGGTATCCAGTTGCCAATCCCGCTGGAGATGCTTTCGCGTTCATTACTGTCATGGGGGATGCTGGAGAAGAAGAGATTTTCCGTGGTTGGATGATTGCTTCTTCGCCGGGGCTTAATGCGCTGGATCATGTGCGTTATGACGTCTGGCCTCTACGCTGCGTAAGCTTGGATGCTGTTACTGAATAATTTGGGTCAAGGAAATTAGCCTTTTTTTTCAGGGCGGCGCGTAGCCTTCTGTGGTAGTCGTTTCGGCTAATATTCACTGCACCAAGCGATGACAAATGCGGTGTTAAAAACTGCGTGTCAAAAAGGGTAAAACCTGTGTGGAATAGTCGATGTATCAAATAGGCGAGCGCCATTTTAGATGTGTCTCGCTTACGCGAAAACATACTTTCTCCAAAAAATGCCGATCCATCTACTACGCCGTAGACTCCACCAACTAGTCGTTTTTCTTGCCAAATTTCGATCGAGTGCGCCTTACCTTTCTCTGCAAGTTCGCAGTATAATTTAAAGATCGTTTGATTAATCCAGGTCTCTGATCGTTCTGCACAAGCTGAAACTACTTGAGCGAAGGCCGAAGACACCCTCACATCGTAATCCATCCGCATCAGACTGCGTTTGAGAGATCTGGACAATCTAAAGCCGTTTATAGGAAATATACCCCTCTCTTGTGGGTTGACCCAGAATAGATTTGGGTCATCACGGCCTTCTGACATAGGAAAAATGCCCTGTCTATATCCTTCAAGCAGAACCTTTGTTGACAGTTCCTCGCCCATCAAGCTAACCTTTGGCAGAAAGAGAAAATCTTTTTGGTTTATAACGGTAAAGCTACCCTATATGCCAAGCACTTATTTGAGAAATATGTTGGAGTCCTGCTTAATAATTTTTTTCTATCCAATCCTCAAGCCAATGAATGTTATATTCTCCACTTTTCACATC
>CACPHA010000134.1 GCA_902633655.1 Paracoccaceae bacterium | reverse complement strand
CAGTAAGGCATTGTTACTTAAACCAGACTATGCGGATGCGAATAATAATTTGGGTAATGCTTGGCAATCTCAAGGTAAAGTTGACGAAGCAATTCGGGCATATGAAAAGGTGATTTTGCTGAAACCCAATTGTGCTGAGGCTTTCTACAATATGGGAACCGCCCTTCAAGAGCAGTGCAGGCTTAAACAAGCAATAAAGGCCTATAAAGAAGCGATATCTTACAAACCCAATTACCCAGAAGCTTACAACAATATAGGCGATGCCCTTCAAGTTTTAGGCAAGCCTACTGAGGCAATCGAAACATTAAATGTGGCACTTTCCTTAAGGCCAAATTATGCTGAAGCATATAATAACAAGGGCAATGCATTACATGATCTAAGCGAACTTGATGAGGCCATAAATTGTTATGAAACGGCTTTAAACCTAAAGCCTGAATTTCCTGAGGCATATAATAATATGGGTAGAGCTAAACAGAGCCAAGGAAAAATAGATGAGGCAGTGGAAAGCTATGAAAATGCTTTATCTCTCAGAGCACATTACATTGATTGTTTTTTGAATTTAAAGTCATTGAAAGTTCAAATTTGCGATATCAAAAAACGAACTAATTTTAAGCAGATTGAAAAAAGCTTGTTTTTCAGGGAAGTTTTGTTAGATAATTCAATGCATCACATTCAAGAAGCCATTGCGGCTTTTCTAGTTGGAGACACAAAGCTCAGTGCTGAATGTCTTAACCGGTATACATCCATGGTTCCTTTTGAAAAGGGACAAGGTTTAAGTGCAAAAGACAAATTATTTTGCAACGCCTATTTTAGCTTTTTAAGTGCTCTTTTAAAGGAACCAAAATTTCCTAAGCTTCCGCATCATTTAGAAATTTATCATATTGGGGAAAGTCATTGTTTAAGCTATGCTCATCATTATATGTCAATCGCTTCTAAAAAACATATAATATCTCCATTGATAATATTTGGTGCTAAGGCACATCATTTTGCGCAACATCAAAACAATCAATACAAAGCTTTAGCAAAAAAACATCTTGAGATGATACCAAACGGGGCTAATATCTTTGTTTCAATTGGAGAGATTGATTGTAGGCATAACGAGGGTGTTTTGCCAGCAGCCAAAAAAATGGGGAAGTCGTTTGAAAATATAGTAGGTAAAACGGTCTCGGCCTTTGTAGATTGGTTTGCCGAACAAAATATCAACAAGGAATTTAGGTATTTCTTTTTCAATATTCCTGCTCCAAAATATTCCTCAGAATTCCCAGTTCAAACAAATAGAAACGTTGCAAGAATTGTTGAATTATTCAATTACAGTCTTGCAAATAAACTTTCCAATACAGGTGCTATGCTCATAGACGTTCACAAATATACTGTCGATAGAGAAGGCTTCTCAAATCACCTTTATCATTGTGATTCGAGGCATCTGGATGCAAAAATTATTTCCAAAATCCAAACACAGATAAATGCTTTTTGAGGTCTGCTATTGAAATGTAGTACCGATTAACTTTAACCAATGTGCATTTTAAGTGTATTCCCAATCAACAAATAAATCAGTCCGATGGGTTGTTAATATTAAATCTTATTAGGTTCGTGGCCTTTTGAAAATAATGCTTTCTCTAAACGTGTGATATTTATGTCAATCATTTCAAATATAGTTTTCAAACCGAAATATCGAAGTGGATACCATAATGTAAGTTGCCGTAAACAACTTTCTTGAGTTTTTTTATTTTTTGAGCTGCAGTTGTAGACCTTTATAAGCAAATATTTTTAAAATTCTGTACCCAATTTATTTTAATTCAGTTTAGTTGTATTTTGTTCATAAAAGCTTTCAAGGGTCTTCTCCAACCTATCAAAAACTTCTCCGTTTGCACCCAAACTCCTGGCTTGCTCCAACATGTGAGTTGCATCATCCATGTGTTTGGGATCGTCGATGTCTGATAAGACAATTAGGTTGTCAATATAGCTTACCCAATATTCAGGCTTTGCTCTATTTTCTTCCAAAGCAACCGCAAAGTGATACTTAGCTTCCAGAAATTCGCCCAAATCCATTTCTACAGCCCCTAAATTGTGATTTGCGTCCGCATGTCTCGGAGAAATTTTCAAAATTGCGCTATATAGTTGCTTCGCAAGCTTGGTCTCTCCTGCTAACTGAAGTTCAACACCTCTTAGCAGTGTTTTGTCGATTATTTGACTTACTTCTGACATTTTTCTTACCACCTTGGTTTTAAAAACTCACGTGCAAACATCGCGCCAAATTCTATGAAATCGATAAAGTTTTTATATTTCTAAAACTAAAATTTCTTATTAAGTTATTTTCAAACTATTCAAACTCATGAAATTGCTTAAGTTTATTAAAGGGCATCCATAAGCAAAATGTGTCCAATTAATTCGAGTTCTGAAATTTTTAAATGATAAGTTTTTGCTTATTTGCCAAAACCTAAAATAGAAATTATTTTAATATTTGAGACGATGTCGATAAATCTATACCGCTAAGCTCTCCATATTTGTTTTTAGCTCTAGACCAACAACGTCTGCAAAAATTATGCTTGCACTATGTCACAAATATCAGCCTTAAGTATATGGATAAGTTTTAACAAATTTCTAAATGACCGTTTTGTTCCTGCTACAGGAGATGCAGTAGAAACGGTAAAATCTCTTCAGTTGCAACAATATCATTCGTATTTTTTAATCATATTACATTGCCTGTTTAGGTTGTTTAGGTAGAAGTAATAGCAGTGTCTGGCACATATTTTGCTGTAATAAGTTCAACTTGGGAGGATTACACATAATTTCTCTTATGAAAAACTATAATACATAGTCGCGTTAGGAACTAAGTCCGAATGGCCAGCTTATCAGTTGATAGGGTTTTAACTAAAGCCAAATCTTGTTCAAGAAGGGGTGAAAATGAAAAAGCCAGAGAGCTTTTTCAAGCTGTTTTGAACAAGTTTCCTAATAACAAGCGAGCTCAAAAAGGATTGTCAGCCTTAGCTATCCCATTCCATGACGAAACAACTATAAATCCATCTCAAGAAAAGATAGATCACCTGATTAATCTTTATAATCAAGGACATTTATCAACAGTCGTAGATCAAGCCCAAAAAATGGTACTTCAATACCCCAATGCGTTCATGGTTTGGAATATTTTAGGAGTGGCTGCGGCACAAAATGATATGAACGATATTGCTGCTGTGGCATTAGAAACTGTAATAAAGCTTAACCCCTTATTCCCTGATGGTTACGCTAACTATGGAAATGTCCTTCAGGCACAAAGTAAACTTGAAGAGGCAATTGATGCTTTCAATAATGCTATATCTCTTGAGCCTACTAACGCTAAGGCTTTTTTTAACATGGGAAACGTACTAAAGGAGCAAGGTAAGACAGAAGAAGCAGTTAGGGCCTATAATAAGGCTATTTCTTTAAAGCCAAACTATGCAAAAGCTTTTAACAATTTGGGTAATGCCCTTCAGGATCAAGGTAAGCAGAATGAAGCCATCGAAGCTTTCGATGTGGCTATATCACTGGAACCTGATTTTGCTGAAGCTCACAAGAATAAGGGCAATA
>CACPHA010000133.1 GCA_902633655.1 Paracoccaceae bacterium | reverse complement strand
ATAGTGGGAAAAGCAATTGAACAGGTATTTAAAGAACGAGGGAAAAGAAGACCACTGATTTGTTTATCTCCGAGGGGGCGTCCGTTTGAGCAGGCCTTGGCCCAAAAATGGGTGAAAGCACCCGGAATTATC
Source organism: Paracoccaceae bacterium (assembly GCA_902633655.1). Taxonomy (GTDB): domain Bacteria; phylum Pseudomonadota; class Alphaproteobacteria; order Rhodobacterales; family Rhodobacteraceae; genus LFER01. The sequence goes on along the minus strand of CACPHA010000133.1, from coordinate 3,493 downwards.
CTTCTTGCTGGGCGTTTTGAAGGGCTGGACCAACGAGTTATTGACCACTATGGAATGGAAGAGGTGTCTTTAGGAGATTTTGTAATGAGTGGTGGAGAGATTGCGGCACAGGCTATGATTGATGCATGCGTGCGTTTGTTGCCCGCTGTTCTCGGCAACCCACGCTCTATCGAAGAAGAAAGCCACGCAACCGGCCTTTTGGAATATCCACAGTATACAAGACCGAAAGAATGGAAAGGGAAGTTGATACCTAAGATCCTTCAGTCCGGTAATCACAAAAAAATCACCGACTGGCGTCGTGATCAAGCCGAGACACTCACACGATCGAGGCGACCGGATTTATGGAGAAAGGAAAACTAGCTGTAGTAAGAAAATTTCTACGAAGAAAGTCCTTGAAAAAATACTATCGACCCTGTTATAGCCGATTGGTCCGAGCCAAGGGAAATCTATTTGACTCCTAACGGCTAATTCGGGCAAAAAGTAAACGAAAAGAAATGACGACCGAAACCTCTTGTAGGACCGTAACCAAAAAGGACCTGATAAAGACCAAGAGCTCTGGGGCGCGCAGACCATTACGGGAGCAACCGTAAAAAAGGAGAATAGCGATGAATTTGATCGCGCAGCTTGAGGCAGAACACATTGCCTCGCTCGAAAAACAAGTGCCCGACTTCAAAGCCGGAGACACTGTTCGAGTAGGATATAAGGTCACAGAAGGCTCCAGAACACGTGTTCAGAATTATGAAGGCGTTTGTATTGCTAGAAACCACGGAAAAGGCATTGCTGGCTCTTTTACGGTACGCAAGATCTCATTCGGTGAGGGTGTCGAACGTGTTTTTCCACTTTACTCAACGAATATTGATTCAATAACAGTTGTAAGGCGTGGTCGCGTGCGCCGCGCGAAACTTTATTACCTTCGCAACCGTCGTGGAAAGTCGGCTCGAATTGCGGAACAAACCAACTATCGAGCCCCAAGAAAAGGCATCGAAGCCTAAGGGAACGGAAATGAAAAAAGATATCCATCCAGATTATCACTTTATTGATGTAAAAATGACAGACGGAACCATTGTAAAAATGCGTTCAACCTGGGGCAAAGAGGGCGATACAATGTCACTTGATATTGATCCATCTGCACACCCAGCCTGGACTGGCGGCGGCACGCGTTTGCTTGATACTGGCGGGCGGGTATCCAAGTTTAAAAAGAAATACGAGGGGCTTGGTTTCTAAATATCAATATTTCTAGAAACTTATGCATCAGCATCCCATGCTTAGGATGCTTTAATTTAGTTAATTTCTAGAGACTAGACAGGCTTTACCCGCCTACAGTCATTGGTTATTGTGCTTCAATCTTTTCTCTTAAAGGGTTGTAATATTCGGGTTTAAACAAGCCTCGTGCCACTAATCGGATCGATCATAAAAAGATGGGAGGTACATCGCCATCGCTCCAGAAAAAACCGTAGTAGGTCCTACCCTGTGGATGCACGCAAGCGAAAAAGAAGATGCTGCAGCTCTAGAATATCTCCATCGGCGGCTTTTTCAAATGGATGCGGGCATAGCAACAGTGATGACTACGCAAATCCCTGGGCAGTGGGAAAGAACACACGAATCTGACTTGGACTATTCAAAAGCTCCCTTAGATTCCGCTTCGAGTTCGCAAGACTTTCTGGAAACCTACAAACCGCATATCTTACTCTGGGCCGGAGGGCGGTTAAAGCCTAATCTCCTGAAAACCGCATCACGCTCAGGAACTAGATTGGTATTAGTAAATTCACAAACCAAAAGGAATCCGATTTTTGCCAGATGTTACTCGTAGGACATTGAAATTGTTTTCCGATTTCTATGCTATAAACGAATTGGCAGCTAATCAGCTTAACCGTATGGGCATCTCTCCAAACCGCATAAAGCTCAAAGGACCTTTGCAACGGGCTGCACCAATGCAAGTGCCGCCTCAGAACCTTGCAGAAAAGCTACTTGATGCTTTTGTAGGGAGAACACTATGGTTGGCGGCGTCCGTGTCAAAAACGGAAGCCAGTATTGCTTTATCTGCGCACCAGTTAGTTATGCGGCGCGATCACCGCTCTCTTTTAATCCTTGTGCCTAAACGAGAACAAGACCAGCTGAGCATTCGTCAAAAAGCAGAAAAATCAGGTCTTCGGGTAGCCTGTGGCCAAAGTGATGATCTTCCAGACCCAATGACGCAGGTTTTTGTATCAGCTTCACCGGAAGACCTATACGCTTGTTATTCCCTTGCACCAGTTGTCTTATTGGGGCAAACTCTAGCAGCTAACAATGCTAAATTGGATCCATACCCACCTGCTACTTTCGGTTGTGCTTTGCTTTTTGGGCCTGAAATATCGTCACATCTTGAACGCTATAAACTTCTTGAGGAGTGTGGTGCTGCCCGCATGGTAAGCAATGTAGCCGAACTAGCCAATGCAGTGAACGAAATCACAAACCCCGAAACCTCAGCTAAAATGGCCTATGCAGCTTGGGAAATGATTTCCAAAGGAGCTGATTTGACGGATACGCTAATAGAGGAAATCATTGACCATTTTGATACCCTGGATAGGCAAACATGAGAGCACCGCGATTCTGGTACAATCATCCCAGTAAGCGATCATTCGTGAGTACCTTGCTCAGCCCTCTTGGCTTGCTTTACGGCATGTCGACTGCAAGGCGTTTATCGAAATCAACTGAAACTATAGCCGGTGTCCCGGTTCTATGTGTCGGCAATCTAAATGTGGGTGGTACTGGAAAAACTCCAACTGTGATCGCTCTTACCGAAATTGCCAAAGCTCAGGGTGCAAAACCCGTGATTCTTTCCCGCGGTTACGGAGGATCAATGAAAGGGCCTGTAGTGGTTAATGAATTAAATCACAGAGCAGACCAGACTGGCGATGAGCCTTTATTATTGGCGGCCTTTGCCACTACAATTGTATGTAAAAATCGGGCAATAGGCATCAAAGTTGCTGAAACATACTATCCTGACATAATTATTTTGGATGATGGATTCCAAGACCCCTCGGTAAGAAAAACCAAATCACTTGTCGTTGTTGATGCCGAGAATGGGTTTGGTAACGGACTTTGTTTACCGGCAGGCCCACTGCGCGAGCCAGTTGCGAATGGCTTGTTGCGGGCAGATGCCTTACTATCGATAGGTGATGCGACAGCGCAAAAAAAATTTGCCCAGACTTGGGGAAACAAGATAAACTGCCAGCAAATGACTGCAGAAATCAACCCTCTTCCAACCGGTATGAATTGGTCTGAAGGTTCCTATATCGCCTTCGCGGGGATAGGCCATCCAGACAAGTTCTTTAAAACACTTCAAAATCTGGGCGCCAATTTGCTCCACACAGAAGCCCTTGAAGATCATGCCATCATTTCCCTAAAGTTTTTAAAGCGTCTTGAGTCTCTAGCGAATGAAGTTGGAGCACAGTTGGTAACAACGGAAAAGGACGTAGTCCGTTTACCAAAGAATTTTAGACGAAACGTCCTG
>CACPHA010000132.1 GCA_902633655.1 Paracoccaceae bacterium | reverse complement strand
TACAAGAATAAGAGGTTTGATTAGTTTGATAATAAGAAAAAAGAGTGGCGATTATTAGATCATGTCTGTATATGCAGCTGATAGCTTTTTTGTCGTTTCAATCGGTTTCATAGCTGGCGGCATATTAAAAGGTGCAACTGGTATAGGTTCACCAATTATTGCTGTTCCAATTCTTGCGATCTATTTTGATGCACGCTTTGCGATAATTATGTTTTCAATACCGAATATTATTCCAAATATATGGCAAGCCTGGTCATATCGAAAAACAGCGCTGGACAATGCATTTCTTGTGAGGTTTGCTGGCGCCGGCGCTATAGGTGCGATATTTGGTACATCCATTTTAGCGGTCTTTGCATCGGATAAATTGACTTTAGTGGTTGCGATGGCCGTTGTGCTTTATGTAATATTTCGCTTTGCTAGACCAAAGTGGCAGCTTTCGATGAATACTGCACAAAAAATTGCTGTACCGGTTGGCTTTTTGGGCGGCGCTATGCAAACGGCAGCAGGATTATCTGCCCCTGTTTCAGTTACTTTTCTGAACAGTCTCAATCTTAGCCGAGAAGCGTTTGCTCCTACAATTTCCTTCTTTTTCCTTGGGGTGGGAATTACTCAGATCCCACTGTTGATAGCTTATGAGATGTTAACATTTAAAATGGCTATCTTGTCTTTCCTTGCTCTAGTGCCGTTGATTGCCGGTATGCCATTAGGATCAGCATTGGCAAAAAGACTTTCAAGAAATGCATTCGATCGGATAATTTTGTTTATACTAAGCATCCTAGCGATTAAACTTGTTGCGCAATCTTTTTAAGTTTTTTCTACAAGGTTTGTGTATATCTAGTCAAAAAATCTGCCTAAGCAAAATTCAGGCTTGTTTAAAAAGATTATTACTTACTATTGCTACAAAATGTAAGAAGAAAATATCGCACTAAGTTTTACCACCCAGAAACACTTAATGGTGCGTGCGAAATTTCGGGGCTTTTAATTTGGCTTGTTTCTTGCCTCCATAAAATTGATCACACAATGAGCCAAGGTAAAAAAATGAACAAATACTGGATTGAGCAGCTCCGTGAAGAGTTCACTAAGGAGACAGGAGTAGACTGGAGAGATCAGAGTTTTCAAGATTGGCTTGAAAGAAAACTTCTACCACGAAAAGCTCAGACTCAAACACTTCATTAATTGGGCATTACTATTTTCTAATCGGGCTTTCAAACAGGTAGTTCTTGTTTGTCTTAAATGATCTACAATTTCCAGCTAATGCTTGGATTAGTACCAACTAATAATTAGTTTCTCAAACCTTTTTTTAAAATGTTCTATAATGTGAGCTTTTTGCTTTCCCTTCGGATAAGTTGGGACGAGGATAGTTGCCGTCGACAATTGAAAAATAAACTTTAATGCCCCCCAAAAATTGAGCATGCGATTACAACTTGCTCGTAAAATTTTTACTTTAACAAAAATTCTCCTGAAGTGCCAAATGCCAAACTCTTAACAGCGCCCTAAGGTTAGTTACTGAAAAAAGCGCAACACACAAAATTGAGCTTTTTAAATTACAGGCCAAACAATTTCTTAAACCAAATTTATTTTTTGTTTTTTCTAAACAACGTAAATAAAGTACCGTACTTCCGTTTAAGGGAATTTATTCTTTACTTTTGAGGTCATTCGTCGTTCATTTTATGGATGGCAATAGATCCTGCATCAACTTACGCGCAACAAACGGCGATAAAGTCATTATATGACGCAAGTAAGCTTGCCAATTCATCTATGCAACGGATAGCATCCGGTTTACGAGTTAACTCAGCAAAGGATGATACCGCGGCAATAAGTTTATCATCAAAATTGCTTGCTGAGATTAAAGGAATTCAACAAGGACTACTAAACATTCAGCAAATGCAAGCCGCTCTAAGTGTAGCAGATGAAACAAACTCAATTATTGTAAATGATTTGCAATCAATCAGATCATTTGCGGTTCAGTCTACGAATGGTACTAATTCTGCTCATGATCGGGAAATATTTCAAATTGAAGTTGCTAGCTTAAAATCAAATGCAGACAGTTTAGCACAGAATGCATCCTATAATGGCTTGAAATTAAACGATGGGAGCTTCACTAACAAAGCTACTCAAATGAGTGGATTGAGTAGTGACCAAGTAAGTATCTCAATATCAAGTTCACGAATTAGCGGTCTAGGCGAATACTACTCGCTGGGAACTCCGCATCTTAAAGCTGGTACAGCCGGGAACACCGCCGTTTCTGACGTTACTTCCCAAACTGTTGTTATCGCTGGAAATAGCAGCGCCTCCATAAATATTGGGAATGGAACTTCTGCAAAAACAGTTGCGAATTCAGTAAACTCAGCTACAGAAACCACTGGTGTATCTGGATTAGCATCCACACAAATTAAATTGGACAATCTGAACAATCTAGCTTCGAGCAAGGCCATAAGTTTTAAAATTGGAACAACATCAATCTCAAATTCCACAGTCACATCGGGTAATTTATCCAATCTAATCGCTAACATAAACGCTCATACCAATATTACCGGCGTAAATGCTAAAACAGGTGCTTCAACCGGCGAGTTAATTCTATATAATTCTGATGGAACTGACATATTAATCGATGATTTTATTTCAACCAATACAGCAGACTCTAGTGTTACATTAGATGTCACATCCGTGGACGCACGTAGCGGCAACGAAGTTGGAAGTGCTATTACATTAACGGATACAATATCTGGAGGCTCCCATCAGACAACGATAGATAGTGTGATCGCAATTGGTCAAGTTGAACTAAGCTCTCACGAAGCCTTTTCGTTAACTGGCCATGACGCCAATGCTACAAAACTTATTCAGAATAATACCATAAATACTACATTTGTTTCTGCAGTAGATGTCTCAACAGAGGTTGGAGCCAGTAATGCTGTAAAAACGATTGATGCTGCGCTTAATGCGGTTAACGAAATTAGAAGTAATATAGGAGCCAATATAAATCGGTTATCGAGTTCAGCTAATTACCTAACTAAAATTGAAATTCCAAAATCTAAGGCATTTAGCCAAATAAGAGATGCCGATTTCGCCAAAGAAACACTTACACTGACAAAAGCGCAAATTATGCAAGATATGGCTTCAGCCATGCTTGCGCAAGCGAATTCTCGTGCCGTTTCAATGGCAAAGGCTCTTTTGTAGCGAACCAGCATATCACCGCAAATCATTTTTGGTACTATCGATCTTTTTATCATGTCTTCAGATCAGCACCAACTCGGACAGTAAACAAACCCGTGTATTCTATTATGTTCAAACAAAAGATTTTTTTTCAAAGCATAGCACGCCATCGAATAGTGTTCTAAACGCAACTAGATTTCAAATGCGCTCCAAAGGGTAGATGTCACTGTTGTGGATAATAGCGCTTCTCACCACCTTGTTATTGGTAGCTACATATTTTACGGACCATGGTATGTCCTATAATGAAACAAATGCCTTTTGTGTCGGATATCACACGGCCAAAACTTCATCGACACGCTGATTTCCTCACAGCGGCCGCGTACAGATGAACGCCACAGAACACCCTAGTGCCCAGCTCGACCATAAGAATAACCTTGATACAAACGTTATCAAAATCAATAGACCTATCATGAGCTCTCTTAGATTTATGGATGGGTGGATCAAT
>CACPHA010000131.1 GCA_902633655.1 Paracoccaceae bacterium | reverse complement strand
AATTAGATGTATCCAGTTTGTATCCAGTTTATAAGTTATTCAGAACGTCTCGCATACCACTCCTGATGTCTTTTCTTCCACTGCGATACATCTTCGTCAGTCTTCAAGAGTGAATCAATACCAATGGCAGGAAAGTCATTATCTGCACTCATTTCTTTCCTATAACTCCAATTAATTAGCTCTTGTTTTACTGGTATGTCTGCCTGGAATCTTTCGTAAAACGCGCGCCGCATAGCTTCTTCCACTTCGCCACTCTCACAATATCCATGATGAAGAATAAAGCTATCATGCACTGGTAATGCTGGAGCATCCATAGCCGCAAAATGAAGCATCACGCTCTCAGCTATGCAGCTATCTTCAAACTGTAATTTACTACCAACACCTTTGAAAAACTCATGTGAAATGGGTTTATGTGCTTCGATAATACGATCCCTTAATTCTGCCCAACCCATCTCAATCTCCGATAAGTTGATATCTTTTGGGCGGTTTTTGAGCGGACTAGAGGCCTGTACCATTGCATTAAATGCCTGTTTGATAATATCGCGATGCTCTCCGTCCAGCACTCTGTCGTAGGCATCCTCTGAACCCAAATCTTTATGATTTGCAAAGTAAATCATGTGAGGATTTAGCTGTGAGAAGTCACCTTCACCTGTCTTTTTTTTATCGATTGTAATGTATTGGCGATATTCACGAGGCACATTTTGCCACCAACCTCTGTAAAACCTACCTCCTTCTTTAAATGAGCCATTAGTAAATATTCTTACTAAGGTACGCTTGGAAAAGTCTACAGGCTCTTTGGTTTCGTGGTTCTTAATGCGTTTTGCAAGATTAGGTATTTCCACATCTTCAATCTCGAGGTCACACCAATGTTTCAGAAAGCATGAATTTATCTTATCAACGTTATCTCTGTATCTTTCCGTTATATGATTATCTTCGTAATCTATTAAAACCTTCTTCTCGTCCAAAGTATTGCGCAGCAGAATTGTTTCTTTTTTTAAATCGTGCGGAACAGAAATGGCTGGATGCCCCTCAAGTTCCAGGAGTCTTTCCAAAAGTTCATCTCGAGGAACAACGCGAGTGATCTCACCTTCGAAGCTCTCTTTGTCGAAGTACCCTTCGTGTGTCACCTCTATAAATCCAAGTTTTAGTAACCCTTCAAAAGCAGCCATAACCTGGCGATAGGTAAGAAGCTTATCGCGGTAACGTTCATTTTCTGAGTAATATCCGCTGCGCCTGTTGATTCCTACTTCACCTGGAGGAATAGACTTAATAGATTTCCATAACTCTATAATCATATGCCTGACCGCATAATCAAAGTGTATTTTTGCTACTGTACTTCTACTACGCTCACGAGCCTCAGTAGCTTCAATACGTGAGATTGTTTCTGATATAAGTTCTTCAATCATTGGACATAGGTTAGTTTAACTAAGGAAGTATTATTACAATAATATTATTATATTACTTTCATCCACCCATCCAGTTATCCCTATATTAGTAACGATAAGGATTAATTTAGAATAAAAATAGAACAAATAGTGAATAAAAAGTTGACACCGGAGTTTTTCTGAATATAACTACGTGCAAGCGGCGGCACTAGTTACGGCAGTGGTGGTGTAAAACAACTGGCTAACTAAAGCCGCCTTTAAATTTCTCACAATAAAGAACAAATAAAGATACTCAGCTTTAGTGATAAGAAATGTACCCGACATTGTGTGCATAAACCAGAAGATGAAACGATCTAGCTTGATTAAGAATAAATGTGATTTACTGACGGACTTTTTACCGATCCCAGGCGACTTTACCACTTGAGAGTGTTCCACCTTTTTCTTTTTCCTATAGGGAAAAGCAATGGCCACTAATGTTGTTATAACGACAGCGATAGCTATTATGGCGATGCTAGTTTCAGGGAAATTGCCGTATAGAAGGATAGCCAAGGGAAATGCTATTACCCAAGTCAATATGAGGCCCCTGAGGTAAGCTATGTATTTTTTGTTGTTTTCATCATTGCTCATAATGCAACAAATTTACCATTAAACAGTCAATTTCCAATACAAAATTTTTCTGATGTCGAAATAGTAAAATTACTTTGAACTTTTAGAACAGATTTTAAATACTTAAGAATAGTCGACTTCTAATACCTACACCACTCAACAGCACAGCTACAAAGACAAACAATCTGATCAGCAATCTAATCATGCCGTTAGTTAAGCATAAAGTGCGGCTTGTTGTGTATTCTTCAGTTTGCACTAATTTTATGCATGACAAGTCGTACCTATGAAGCAGATGCTGAACAAATTGAAACTGCAGATGATCTGGATGAACTTGTGCAAGATAAACGTGAGGGTTAGAGAGCTAGCTCTAGTAAAGCTAGGCGTAGACAACTTAGGTATAAAAATGCCCTATAAGCGAGTTGCTCAGGATGGATTACTCGGATGATGATTATATAAATTTTATTGGAGGATAGTTGCATTGCCGCAAAATGACATTTTTAAGAGATTAATTGGTTATAAAGCCCTTATGCTTGTTCTAATCATCATCTGGGGTGGCACTGTTCAACTGAGCAATGCGGATAGCCCTGATAGCAATAGCTTGACAGACTTAGGTGGGGTGTTCTTCTTCACGTTTTCAGTAGTTTACTTCTTTGTGTGTTATCAACTTTACTCTTTCAAATCAGTAGGGAAGCGCCTTTTTATGCCATTAGTTTTACTTTTTATTTTCTTAGGTTTTTTAAATGAAATAGTGAGTCCAATGGACGTTAGTAAAAATCTATTTTATCTCTTCATATTCTATATAGTGTCACCGCTTTTTTTTGTGGTTCAAGGCACAGTGGCTGCAATGCTGTATTTCTCAGACGTACGCCAACGTTTTGATAGCGAATAAAAATTTTCGGTACACGTTAAGTATTGCGGAGATCAATGCCTCTTGTGCATTGAGGTGAAAGCAATGGCCGAAAAAGACGTAGAGAATCAAAAGCTGCTGAAAGAACTCATTGAAAGCTCTAATTCACAGGAAGATAAACTTACCGCTGCACGTGTGGTGACTAATCAAAATAGCCAAAAAGCGGACAATGCTATTAAGAGTTTGATGAGTAAGAAGTGACAGTAAAACAGAAATACTTAATAGCGATATTAATAGTATTCTGCTTGGTCTTGGCTAGCCTGAGAGTTTACGCCATTGTAGAACGCAACCAGAGCATCGCTGATATGGTTCAATGATGTGAGTAAGGCAAGAAAAGTTACATTATGTCCACATCGCAAATAGCTACGTTATTTATGTTCATTATAATTATTGGTGGTGGGATGTTTTACTTTATGATTCAGCCCAAAACTAAAGGTCAAAGAGAGGCTGAATGTGTTGCTGCAGCTACTGCTTTGCCCTTGGTTAATACGACAACAGGCATGGGCATGACAGCAGCTATTGCTGAGTGTGATTAGAAACTAGCTATTAAGCGACCAATAGTTAAACGGCAGTATTCAAGCCAATGCCCTTACAGCTTAACAGTAGGGTTTATTGTTGGGTTTCACCTTCAGTGGTATTGGTCGTAGGTGCATTTCTTTAATCTGCGTAACAAACACACAGGTAGGGAAAGACTGGATGAAGTAGTTTGCTGTGAAATATAGTGCTTTCATAATATAGATGTGGGAAGATTCATGGGATTTAAAGGTATTGTGCACGAACTAATAAGTTTGGAT
>CACPHA010000130.1 GCA_902633655.1 Paracoccaceae bacterium | reverse complement strand
GGGGCTTATAGCTGGGAACCTAGGCGGACTGAAACCAACGCCACTACAACCCAGCTATTCTTTACGAGAGCGTTATCTTACAGAACGCTTTCGGCTGTCTGACTGCAATGTCAGCAAAAGTGTGCGTGGTAATCTTAACAATTGCAGAGCTTGCTGAACTGTAAGGGTCTACTATTAAATCGGTCGAACCAAATAGACCAATAAGCAAGTGGCTAAAGTCGCCAAGAATAATCGTTCCGTTACTAACAAGCGAACTTTGAATGACGTTTCGGCCAAGGATTTGATTGCCTTCGATCACAAACACACCCGATCCACTATCAACTGCGGTTGCCGCAATGATTGCGTAATCGGCAGGGTCAATCAGGAACGTAGCACTACCGGAGGGAACATCGTTTGTTTCCAGTTGGCTTAATGCAGACAACGCCTCGGTCCTAGTCATGGTCGTGTCGCCCGTACTTACCGTACTGATACCTGTTGTGTTCAGGATACCCCGCGGGTTAGCCCCTGAACCAGAACCACCCATGGCATTATCATCTAAAACCTGACCCACCTTCCGAGCCTGACTGTTTCTGATAAGCTGATCGATGTTTGGATCAGACTGCATCAAACTCTCCATCGTGTAACTGCTTGTTGCAGAAATGCGCTTGGCGGTCATAGTGATTGAATCGAACGTCAAGGAACTTTCTGACACGGCGCTGCCCTCTGCAGTAAATGCAGCAACCGTGATTGACTTTTCCAGACCGCTGATAGTCGTGGCATTCGCAGCCATGACCGCAGAAGCAGGTTGCAAAGCATCGATAAACAAATCATCCCTTGGCGTGCTTTGAGTGAGATTGCTGATGTTTGAAGTGGTCATCGTGGTCCGCTTTTGTAGAAGCATATTGGGCACCACCACGCCCCTAGGCGTAACAGGCATTGTCCTGGTAAGTTCTTGATGCACCTCTGCTTCGTAGCCGTCTAAACGACCACTAATCTGACCCCGAATGGCATTGCTGAGCGAGTATTCGCGCTCTTCATTACCAGTCAAAAACGGGGTGTATATAGGCTCGTCTGGTATGCGCCTTTTCACGGCGGCATCAATTTCAGCACGGAGGGTTTCTTTTGGTATTACATTATGTTCGGACATTGTGTTAACTCCTATTTCTCCGTCTGAAACGGCCCGAATTGAGAAGGCTGCGGGTGACTTCCGCTTTCCCCTCGTCAGGTGTGCGAGTTCCATTTGAGCATCGCCAGCAATGAATGATTTCTGCCATTCCTTGCCCCTCTCAGAACGTGAGAAAAGGACAAGCCCAATATCTGACCCATCGCAGAACACTGCACCGACTTGTTTGTCGTATTTTGTATTTCCGTTGATGAGTACAGGAAGCGCACGATCAGGTGCGCCTTTCCTCGCCGACTCGCATGGTAAGGTAATCTCTAAATCTCTTTCACCAGAGCGCTTGGACATGATTTTACAATCAAAAACAGTATGTTCTGCATCCAACTTAATTTTTTGAGGTGTCCCGCCAGCCCACGATGCCTTGGCGGTGTTAGCGTAAAGTGTGGCAATGTTTGTCATAATCCCAACTCCTTACGCACTTCTCTAAAATCCACATAAAGATCAGCACGGCTCGCTAGTTTTTCCGCAAGCTGCGGCGTGGTCATGTAAATAGGCGTAAATTCAAATCCATTCTTTTTAAGCAGCACTCCAGCAATGTCCTCGCCATATTTAAAGGTGTTTACAATGTGCGGTCTGACTTCATTGTTCAGACGCATAAGAGTAGTGCTAGCATCTGATGCCCAGACGCGCATACAAGCGAAAAAAAGCGCACGCCCGAAATCAGGGCCAAGTTCAAAGTAAAATTCGGACACGCCTTGAGCTGCGTTCTCTATAGTTCGTTCGCGCTGCTTTGCCTTCTGATCTTTGGTTAAAAAGCCTGCACCCATCACCAATTTCCTTTTAATTTTTCTCGAAGCATTTCTCCGATTTCTATGGGAAAAAAGTTGATTGCCTCATCTTGTGCAAACTTGACCAGTTCATCCCAACTTGTCGCCACAGTAGGAAAGTCTTCAAGATCCAAGTCGTGTCGGGACGGGATTAAAACGATAAGTTCTTTTATCTTGCCAGCTTGAAGCAAATCGACTTGGTCATCGAAAAACTCAATATCAATTCGGTCTATTAATTTCTTACAAGTTGGAAGTGAAATCTCATATTTTTGCAACTCACCTATGATTAGAGCCAAACCTATATGACCTATACTGTATCTATTTTGGCCCATCACGCGGCGATGCGGCGTGATCGGTAAACCGTATCGCCGACAATCTTTCAAAAAGTGTCGTTTATCATCGTAAGCGGCAGCTGTTTGCAGTTCGTAGGAATTAAAAAGCAGGTCTCAATTTTGTCTTCTAGTTCATTGATTAGTATACTACTTTTGACTTTTTATGGCTATAGGTATGAGGCAAGAATAACCCTGGGCCCCTTAGAAAAATTCTGTCGCTAGGACGTATTCGGGGTCCGAATTATCCAAGCGTAATTTTTGCGCAAAAGAACCTAATGCGTCTAATTACTGTGCAAATTCTTCTTTTAGAAAGGATTTAACAGTTAGTCTTTAAGCGCGATCGTTGACTCTACTTTTGGGAATTTGGAGACTTGGGCTCATTATAAGAAATCGTAAATGTTATAAGGAAATCGTAAATGCAAAAACTAAAAAATTATCTAGGTATGCTGGTAATCGTTCTGCCCTCTTTTATTGCAGCACCATTGGCGGCTGAGAGTTTATGGACTCGCAGTGTTGATATAAGAGACGGCGTTCCTGCGCCATCGGCATTTCAACTAGCTATGGCTTTTAAAGCTACGGCAGCAACTCATGGTATAGAGATAACGGTAGCGCTTCCAATAGCAGGTTCTCCAAACAGAATAACTTGGATGGCGAGCGGGCCAGACGTTACAACTATGCAGGCAAATTTTAATAAACTTCAGCAAAGCCCTGAGTTTCAAGAACTCTTTGGAAAAGCTTTAACGATGTATGAAAACGCCCATGATGAATGGTGGACGACTTTCTAAGCTTAATTTGAGTTTAACGGCGTCTATTAAACTGAACAGTGACTATCAAAGTGACACAGAGATACAATTAGAGGCTGTGTTTCTTTGAAATATATTGGAAGTTATCACCCCATGGCCCAGAAAACTTACCACAGCTGCCACTGTTGCCACTTCCCGTCATCGCGATGTAAGCTGATGCAAACAGTGGCAGGTGTGGCAAAGCGCTTGTGAGGGAGGCAGGGATTGCATCCGATCAGTTCAGCATCCACGGCTTCCTCGAATACCTCATCTACAAAACCGCGCAGCGCTGGCCCCAAATCTCGGTTTGACAAGTAGAGTGGCTGGAGAAGATTTTTCAGATCAACACGCGTGATCTTGTCAACGCGCGGATTTCCTAATGTGGCTTCAAGGTGCATCTCATATGCTCGTATGGGTTTGGCGATGCTGCTCTTATGTGTCCACCGGTTAGCTTTTAATTGGAGTTGATACCACTGACGAAACATTTCATCAAAAGTTGGAATGCCCGTGTGTTCAACGGTGTTGACTTTTGTACCTATTAAACTGGCTTCAAAGTCTTTCGCCGTATTTGAAAGTAGCACAGCTTTTTGGATCTGTTCTAAAGATGCGGCTCGCGCTTTGTATATGCGTTTTGCTGTTATTGTGATCTCTCTAGCCTGAGCAAGAGACTTATCCGGATAATCGCCAATATCAATCC
>CACPHA010000129.1 GCA_902633655.1 Paracoccaceae bacterium | reverse complement strand
ACAAAAGCTGGCTAAAAGGGTTTCGAAGGCTGCAAACGTATTTGGTTCCCTTTGGCAACTGATTAAATGGCAAGTGGCTTTTAAATAATCGGGGCTGAAATGCCTGTTCTGCGTTCAAATTCCAATCACCAATTTTTGCTGCTTCCAGCCAAGGTGAAACATCTGTTATTTCAGAAAAGTTCATATCACCTCGGCTTCTAATACCGTGGAGACTTTGCTGTAACCATGTGGTGCCAGACTTAGCAAAAGGGCTTATTATAATGTCGTCTGGTCGTTGTTTAAATTCATCAAAATTCGTATTCTGGTCGTTAAAAACATTTTCAAGCAATGCTAAAAGCTCTTCTACGCACGTGGCCCGTTTTATTTGTGACATTGGTTTATCGCCTAATAATTTCATACCTGATTTAAGTAGAGAGAAACTTCCTGCAAATACAATTTAAATTAGTCAGCTAAATGCAGTAAAATTAGTAAGGATTTGGTTATATGGCATTAGACTTTTAAAGTGTTAATTGTAATTTCAAATATTTTTTGAAAACCAATTAAAAATAAAAGTTTATTTATCGGCCTTATAATTGGCAGCTTCGGGTTAATTGTGTTGGCCACGATTAACAGTGATCAAATTTATCGAGATTTCAATTCAACATACTTTGATACATTCCTTTTCTTAGAGTGGCTGATGCATCAATTATGCCGCGTGCTACTTGATAAGTGAAAAGGCGGCCGAGTTAATCTAGAAAGAATTAGTTAAAATAGTAGATATACCCAGTTGACGATTACCAAACCCCAATCTCATGTCATGGCTGAGTACAGTACCCCGGTGTACCCTCATGGCACTGGTCCCAGTCAGTTACTGACCAAATTACCGACCAGAATACGCCTTGTTGCTATATCTATCTCCTAAATGCCTCATTAGACTTCAGACTAGAGAGTCACGGGCTTATCTTAGCTGCAATACACTTTATTGAGACGCAAAAACTGTCTCATATCTTTGTCTTGTTAGGGCATACCAAAACGAGACAAGTAGTTTAGGGAAAGTTAAATGACCTTATTATCCGTTATTGAATGAAAGGAACTGGACCGGGGATTGAACTAATAATTTTTAAATGCTTTAGACACTAAATTTTTTATTTTTGGGAACCATTTAGTAACCTCAGCAGGTCATGAGACAATCGGACCTAGTTGCGAGGGCCATGCCACCCTAAAGGGATAAACATATATGCCCAGCTATACAGATTAGGTCGATAGTTTGGACAGTTAAAAGCCATTAGCTTTTAGTCCTATTATGCTTTTTAAAAGTTGTCTCTGATGTTCTAAAATAACGCTCCAACTAGACCTTTGCATAACTGCGATGCTCTTCATTAATTGGCCTATCTGGATAGTTTAAGTAGGCCGCATTACCAAAAAGTGTTTCTACTGCATCATGTGATGGCAGGTAAAACTGTTGTAGATATTGATCACCGACTTTCAACAATAGCTAACATGGATTGTATAATTGTTTTAGATGATGGCTTTATCGTAAAGAATGGCTCGCATGTTGAACTTCTTGAAAGTGGTGGGTTACACGCAAAATTCTGGCATCGACAGTCTGGTGGCTTTCTTAGTTTCCAAAATGCAGCAGAGTAAATTTAAATCTTGAAATTTAAAATTAATCTTCAATTTTCTACTCAGTTAAAAACTCAATACATTGCATAGCAGCTGTTATATGAGGTTGGTCTACAGGGAATTGTGAAAAGTTTCCGGGAAATAAAACACACTTTAAGCCAGCTTCAGTTGCTGCACGGTAATTCGTAAACGTATCTTCGATTACCAAAACTTCTTTCGGGTCTATACTGAGAGCATTACAAGCAAAGTGGTATATTGCTGGATTAGGCTTCTCTGATAAAATATCGTTTTTATTTGTTATTAAGGAAAAAAAGTCAAAATCTACCTGGTTCGCCAAACAGTTTTTAACAATCGTAACGGTGAATTTAGTTGCAGTAGACACAAGAGAACAAGTGATCCCGTTTTTTTTTGCAAAGTCTATTAAGTCTACAATACCCGCTCTGGCTTTGATTGTCGTATCTAAAGACTGAGAAAATATCACTTGTTTATCTTTATGAACTTTTTTCAATACTTCTTCTGAGTACTGCCCACCCAATATCGACTTAAGTCTTTTATAACCGCCGGGAGAATTTAATGCGCTGCAATAGTTTCCCACATTCCAGCTAAAATCCACCTTGTTATCCGCTAGAGCTCTATTGTAAGCCTTTAATTGTAAGTGAGAGCTTTCAACTAAGACACCAATTGATCCGAAAAAAATATTTTTCATTAATTCCCAACCATAATATTTACTTTAATCATGCAAAAACTCCATGCTCGTTTTTATTAGATGGTCCATTCTTATTCCAATTCAACATGAACATTATTGATCCTTTCTAAGCCCCACCAAAGTGTTGAAATACATATCAGCCAAGAAACAATGGACCATAGAAAAAGTGAGGATTCCTAATAAGGCTGGACCTGCTCCCATATAGTTAACTTAAGCAGTTTTACGTCCAAGCTAAACTATATCCTTCTCAACTCACCACACTTCACGCATAACTACACCAGCCTTTTAAGCTATCCTTAGGAGTTATATGCTTTAGCAGGAGTACTGACAGCGATAGTGAAATTTTTAGGCTGTGGACGTTCTCAGGTGAACTAGAAAGAGCCTAGCCCTGCTAATAGATGGGTATTTGATTATACTGATAATGAAATACTCTATGAGCTTTGGCAGGTGTAGCTACCTAGTTTCAACAATTTACCCAGCTTTTCAGCATCATTGGATGCAACTAGAATTTTACTTATGCTGAGTTTCAGCTTCACAAGACTATAAAATAAGATTTTTATGTATTACTCATTTGCGATCTTGATAGGTTTGCTATGCCCAATCACAAATTCACCGTGATCTTTTGCTTGTCCTATTATCCGTGCGGTTAGTGATTTACCTCCACTTTTTAATACAAGCCAGTTTCTGATATCCACATGCAGAATAGCAAAAGACTTGGTTTCACTTTCTATGCAAAGATTAGTGCTACATGCATTAGCCACGGGTACTGTAAGAGATAAGGTCAATAAGATAGAGGCTACCCAAGATAACATTTAGATCTCTCAATTTTTCTTTGCGCCAAGGTGAACCAAATACCTACACTTACATTGGACCCAAAAAGCACGTCCACTACGCCCTCTGTAATTTATAATTAGGCCCCGACATTTAGTTGCAGGTATGAAAAGTTCAGATACGCTGCAAATGAAACCCACAGCCAATAAGGCGTAAAAAGATATCCAGCGAGCCTATTCGCCTTAAGCGCTATTGGAACGTAGACAGTTATGCTTAGCCAAAGGATAGCAATTACAACGAGAGATCCTTTCAAATCAAAAGCACCAAAAAATACAGGCGTCCAAATAGTATTGGCTGTCATTTGTACACACCATAAAGCTAGAGCTAGACCTGCAAGGTTGTTATGCGACTTGCTAATCAAATATCCACTGGTTGCAATAAGCAAATAGAGCGTAGTCCAGACTGGACCAAATACCCAAGGTGGAGGTGCAAAACTGGGTGAAACCCATCCGTTTGCGTTTAGGTCACCACCAAACCAGATGGCTCCAGCTGCAGCCAAACACGTGCAAACGTAAAAGGCCAGCCAAGTTACTACTGGTATAATTTTTTCTCTGTTTATCAAAGCTTCCCTCCTCTTTAGCGTTGCTTCTCAATGTCTTTTTTAGTCGTCATCTGAGTAATCCATCCTCAGCAACTCGTTCGTCAGGCGCTTTTTATATCTTCTCTGTCTACGCCTGGCTTTGCTGGAGTTAGCTCGCCATCCCTCACGCTTATCATGCACAAGATCGTCGAGATCATCTGCAGTTTCAATGTTTTCAGCATCTGCTTCATAAGTGCGGCGTGTCATAACTTTGGATTTAGTACGCATTGCAGACTCCACAACTAGCCGCACTTTATGCTTAACTCACTGCATGACTAGATTGCTGATCAGACTTTTTGTCTTTATTGGTGTGGTGTTGACTGGTGCAGGTATTAGCTTT
>CACPHA010000128.1 GCA_902633655.1 Paracoccaceae bacterium | reverse complement strand
CGTTCCATTAAAGCAGCAGATACTGCTAATGGCCAACCCATTCCAGGGTTAAGGCCGTGGTATATTCCCGAAACAATAACGGCCCCCCAGAGGGCCGTTACGGAAGTTATTTGTTCCAAATTTAGACTGACGGGAAACAGAAGCTGTCAGTCGAACAGTCGCCACCTTCCAACCGGATCTGGTGAGAACGATAACCCTTTGGAAAATCAACCCAAAAATCTTTGTTGACTGTAAAGCCACCGTTTTCCCCAACGTCTGCCATCATCATAGCGGCTCCCCGCTCTCCGGGGTAAAACTGGTCGTCCCACGTGGAATACAAAGAATTAGAGGCATAAACGCGTTTACCGTCCCGACTAATTTCAACCATTTGTGGTCCATAGCCAAAATCTTTGCCGTTTGGATGTTTTGTACCTTTTGCAATTCCGCCCAGCTCTATCTTACCGCTAAGTACTGGTTTCATTGGGTCAGAAACGTCATATTGGTGTAGTTCGCCTGTTCCCCAGCAAGCTACATAAAGATACTTATCATCTAAGCTGAGATCTATATCTGTAATCAGAGGTGGAACTGCGGAAAATCCTTTCAAAAGTTCAGGAAGATCCTCCGGGTCAGCAGCTCTAGGTGGAATTGTAATGGTCTTTTTTGCATCAAAAGTTCCATCATCATTTCTCCACCACGTAAAAACAGCTCCTTCAAGTGTGGTATTGTCAACAACCGCCCCACAGAAACCATATTCTTTTGCGGGATCGTGCGCCGGCCTAATTTCTAAAGCCATTTGGTAATTTGAGCCAAGATCAATCGTTTGGATATTTTTTCTTGCTCTTAAGTCCCAGAAATGTATTGAGTGCCCGTATTTGCTTCCTAGAAGATCTTCTGGAACCACGCCGTTTTCATATTGAGGTGGTAAACCCCACTCAGAGCTTATCATATAGTCCCTTGGTAAGTTCCACCAAAAGTCATAATGCTTATCTTGGGGTCCACGGTCCATTTCATATCGCCCCAGAACCTCGAATGTTTCGCAGTCCATAATGAAAATACCTGGAGGGCCATCTGTGCCATCTTTGCCTCCACCTCCCAGCGTAGAAACGTAAATACCCTCTGGCCCACAGTGCACGGTATGAGGCCGAGAATATCCGGTTTTCTCCATAATCTCTTCGGGTTCCACTATTTTGTGAATTTTTGCTTCAAGAGGGTTTTTAACGTCAATTACATATATTCGGGACGACCTTATGCCAGGAATAATCAAGTATCGCCTTTCCAAAAAGGCATGGCCAGTGAGTGGTGATAAAGCTGAAGAACATGCATTCCAGCCAAAGTGGTGAAATTCATCTCCTTTATTTGGCATAAATAGGCTATGTACGATTTCGCCGTAGCTTTCTGATTTAGGATCTACATCAATTACAACAAGTCCATCTGGCTGCGAAAAGTCCGGACTAAATACTACATTAAAAGCTACCTTTTCTACCGGAGCGTTCATGGCTAGTTCTGCGGTGGCGTGAAATGTTGGATCTGGTCGTAAGTTCATGTTATTCTCCATGTGACAGTTTGCATATTTGGTTTTTCAACTTTTTGCTTAAATTAAAATTGATCCCCTTATTCTTTTATTAATGTTTCTCCATAGTAAAGTAATAAAATTTACTTAAAGTAAGAAGCTTAGTGAAACTTGTTTTTTGCTTGATATTTCAACGCCCAGGTAGCAAGCATTGTGGTGATGGAATTTGAAATATGACTCTATTAGCGCGGTACTTGCAATAAAAGCGCTAAAAGCAGTAATAATAATGTGGGAGGTACATTCATGCGCACAAGAGCTGCAGTGGCACTGGAGGCCGGTAAGCCGCTTGAAATTATGGAAGTGGAACTTGAAGGGCCACGTGCTGGAGAAGTTTTGGTTGAAGTTAAGGCTACGGGACTTTGCCATACCGATGAATTCACCCGTTCCGGTGACGATCCGGAGGGCATTTTTCCAGCCATTCTTGGCCATGAAGGGGCAGGTGTTGTCATAGAGGTCGGTGAGGGTGTTACAAGCCTTGAGGTCGGAGATCATGTTATTCCTCTGTATACTCCCGAGTGCCGTGAGTGCGAGTATTGTCTGAACCCAAAGACCAACTTGTGTCAAGCTATTCGATCCACACAAGGCCAGGGGCTTTTACCTGATGGCTCGACTAGATTTTCAATGCTGGATGGGACCCCAATACACCATTACATGGGATGTTCGACCTTTGCTAACCATACCGTTGTGCCGGAGATAGCTTTAGCTAAAGTACGTAAGGACGCGCCTTTTGATAAGATTTGCTACATTGGATGTGGCGTTACAACTGGTATTGGGGCAGTAATTAATACAGCCAAAGTTGAAATTGGTAGCCGCGGTATTGTATTTGGCCTAGGCGGTATTGGTCTTAATGTTATTCAGGGTTTACGCTTGGCTGGAGCCGATCAAATTGTAGGTGTTGATCTTAACGATAACAAGGCTGAAATGGGTACTCAGTTTGGGATGACAGATTTCGTTAATCCATCTAATGTGAGTGGCGATCTTGTAGCGTATCTTGTTGAGCTTACGGGTGGAGGTGCTGATTATACCTTTGATGCTACAGGAAATGTCGGCGTGATGCGTGCTGCACTAGAATCGGCTCACAAAGGCTGGGGAGAAAGCATAATCATAGGAGTTGCGCCTGCTGGGGCAGAAATAAGTACTAGGCCGTTCCAGCTAGTAACCGGACGTGTCTGGCGTGGAACTGCATTTGGTGGCGCTTCAGGCCGCACAGATGTACCTAGGATTGTTGACTGGTATATGGATGGAAAGATTGAAATTGACGCAATGATTACCCACAAACTTACTCTTGATGAAATCAATCATGGCTTTGACCTGATGCATGAAGGTAAATCAATAAGGGCTGTTGTGGAGTTTTAATGAATGGTCATTGGTACGCCGGAAGTCCATAGTTACTTCGATGAAAATACGAATGCAGCTTGTTATATTTTGAAGGACCCTGCTTCAAAATCTTGCGCAGTAATTGACTCGATTCTTGACTTTGATATGGCATCGGGATCCACGCACACTGCTCACGCCGATATGTTGATCCGTGAGATTAAGTCAAATGGCTGGCGTCTAGAGTGGGTAATAGAAACTCACGTCCATGCCGATCACCTTTCTGCTGCGCCCTATTTGGCAGATCAGATCGGAGGAAAGATTGCTATCGGGTCTAATATAGAGTCCGTACAAAAAGTTTTTGGGAAAATTTTCAATGCTGGTACTGAGTTCCAGATGAATGGTAGTCAGTTTGATAGGCTATTTAAGGATGGTGACAGTTTTAAGTTAGGGGGACTTACAGTTGATGTTATGCACACACCTGGTCATACGCCTGCATGTGTTACTTATGTAGTAGGCAATGCGGCCTTCATTGGTGACACTCTATTTATGCCGGATTTTGGTACGGCTCGTGCTGATTTTCCAGGAGGATCTGCAAAAGACCTTTATTACTCAATCCAGCGAATTTTGGCCTTACCAAATGAAACGCGACTTTTCCTGTGTCACGATTATAAGGCTCCTGGGCGTGATGAATATTGTTGGGAAACTACAGTCGCTGAAGAAAAGGAGAACAATATTCATGTGGGAGGTGGCAAAAGTGAAGAAGAATTTGTTGCTTTTCGGACAGCGCGGGATGCGCAACTTCCAATGCCAAAACTGATCATACCTTCAATTCAAATAAACATGCGCGCAGGTCAAATGCCACCACCAGAACCAGATGGAAATGTTTACCTAAAGGTACCAATCAATAAACTTTAATATTTTTAGCGTGTACTGTGACGTATGAAGCGCATGCTTCCAATTTGAAAATCGTTAAACAGGTTTTGCAGTATTTGACGGCCACCGTACTACTAGAGGATCTTTAAAAACACTAAAAGCATATTGACCCAGCATTTCTGAAGGCGGCATATTCAGATTTAAGGAATACCTAACTACAATCGGTATTGGCAAATAAACGGAAATCTGGCATGCCTCTGGCTCTGAGGTTACGAGAGGATCTTTGTTTAAAAGACGTAGGTGTTGGATGTCTATCCCTGCGTGAAAGATAGATAAAAT
>CACPHA010000127.1 GCA_902633655.1 Paracoccaceae bacterium | reverse complement strand
CGGTAAACATCCATCCGGTGACCGTTTCGTTCTTACTGAACGTCAAGTTGAGATCATCGATGCGCTAAAGGCAAAAGCGAAAGAACGTCAATTATGGAATTTTTGGCTAACTGACAGTAAGTTAGGCTATGGCCTTAATACTGTTGAATATGCATATCTTGCCGAAGAGATGGGTAAAGTGGGTATTGCGGCAGAGGTTTTTAACTGTTCTGCACCAGATACCGGCAATATGGAAGTTTTGGAGCGTTACGGGACACAGGCGCATAAAGACCGTTGGCTAGGCGATTTGCTGGAGGGTAAAATCCGGTCGGCTTATGTTATGACCGAACCAGACATCGCGTCTTCGGATGCTGCGCAGCTTTCGTTCGAAGCAAAACGTGATGGGGATGACTTTATTCTAAATGGGGAAAAATGGTGGATTTCTGGTGCGGGAGATCCCAGATGCGCGCTTTACATTCTTATGGCCAAAACTGAGCCT
Organism: Paracoccaceae bacterium; assembly: GCA_902633655.1. Taxonomy (GTDB): domain Bacteria; phylum Pseudomonadota; class Alphaproteobacteria; order Rhodobacterales; family Rhodobacteraceae; genus LFER01. The sequence continues at coordinate 3,650 of CACPHA010000127.1, read as the reverse complement.
GATGCGCTTAAGCACAGCCGCCACACGATGTTCGTAATGGATCCAAAAACACCAGGTATTGAAATTTTAAGACCAATGGAGGTCTTTGGCAACGATGATGCACCACACGGTCACATGCATCTTCGTTTTAAGGATGTTAGAATTGCTAAAGACGCAGTAGTTTTAGGCGAGGGTCGAGGCTTTGAGGTTGCACAAGGGCGCCTTGGGCCAGGGCGTATACACCATTGTATGCGGGCCATCGGACAGGCGGAGAAAGCCCTTGAGATGATGTGTCGCCGGGGGTTGTCACGTCAGGCCTTTGGTAAACCGCTTACAGAGCTTGGAGCAAATTATGATATTATTGCAAATGCTCGGATGGAAATTGAAATGGCTCGTCTTCTTTGTCTCAAGGCCGCTTACAAGATGGATACATTAGGAGTACGAGCCGCACAGCCGTGGATTTCCAAAATTAAAGTAATCGCTCCTTTGATGGCGGGAAAAATTGTTGATGAGGCAATGCAAATGCATGGTGCCGGTGGTATTAGTCAGGACTTTGATCTCGCATATATGTGGACTCATATAAGGACTCTGAGGTTTGCTGATGGACCAGATGCGGTGCACCGTCGTCAGGTAGCTCGAGCAGAGCTCAAAAAATACACGAATGCGCATACATAAATGACGGCGTGTTTTTTAAGCGTTTGGAGCTGGTTTTAATAAACACCTATCAATGGGTGATATAATTTTCATCTTTTGGCAAGTAGAATTGGATCCTATCGTTGAGATCAGACCCATAGCTTTTGGGTTTTCTTAAAAGTATAGTAAAATAGAGTGCACCATCCGACTTCAGAGGAGCAAGCAACTCCTAGGGCACTTCAAGCAAGCTCCCCTTATAGTAAAGCCGGATGGGCTGTTTGTTAGTACGGTGCTTTGTAAAAATAATTTAGTTAATGATTAGTGAAAATGTTGTTTCAGGTCTAAGTCCAAGAGCAATAACGGAACCTAATTTTGCGATAATGTTGAATAATTTAAAGAATTTAATTAGAATGGAATTGTATCGTAACGAATATTCCTTCGAAATTTTGTTATATTTCTTTATCAGTGTCTGAAACTTTGCGAATGCTATTTGGCAGGATTGACAAAGGGGCTGCCCGTCAACTCAGATTCGTATGCAACCAAAAACTGGCAAACCTTTTTTTCACAAGAAGAACTTTCATTTTTTACCGAACCGACCAGCTTCCTCCTTCAGCCTTATGGTTTTAAGCTTGGTAATGAAATACTTATAAAGCTATTTTTCATTCTCAGATTTTGCAACGTTGGAAAATCTGGGGAGGTTCCCGCGAGCAATAACACCGGCGAGCTGATTAGATACGCTTTACCTGTTGCCCACCGTGGCGTACATTAGGGCTAATATAGATGGCCGATTTGTCCAATTATCTTTCCATCAACTTGAATGGCGACCTAACTCATTATCTGTGATAATGCCGGCGTAAAATCGAGTGTATCCTTCAGCAAGGAAGAATAGTCGAAATCGCTGGTGTTAAAAAGCCCTTACTTGTATTCAATACAATTTTTAAATGGCGTAATCAGACGACCCCACCGCCTCATAGTAAGCTTTCAAGGTGCTTAAGTGAATTGAAGTATTAATGAGATGTGAAGTGTTCTTTTTATTAATTACCTAAAGAAACGTATTCAACATTGTTTTGCCGAGTTTAAAACATTTGTAAAGGTCGACTATTTTGACTATCTTTCAATGTTTACATTTCCCAAAGCCAACCTCGGCATATGCTCTAAATTGCAAGCAATTTTATAGTTTTTTTTTCTTGCTCCTAAAATATACTTTCCTGTCTTGGTAAGTATCATCATTTAGACCGAGCTGACTACGCAGCACTTTGGGTCTGACTTCTTCAACCTCACCGGGCTTCAAGTTTCCAAGTTGGAACGGTCCATAGGATACCCGGATCAAGCGGTTCACCATAAAACCAATGTGCTCTAAGGCTCTGCGAATTTCTCGATTTTTACCTTCTCTTAGCGCAATAGTTAACCATGCATTTGCTCCCTGTTGGCGATCCAGAGTGATTTCCATGGGTCGGAATTGTATGCTATCCAAAGTCAATCCCTTACGGAGAGGATTCAGCATAGTCTCCTCAGGTGCGCCTTTGATCCGCACGCGGTAACGGCGCAGCCAACCTGTCGATGGTAGTTCAAGTCTACGTTTTACATCGCCATCATTTGTGAGCAATAAAAGACCCTCCGAGTTTATATCAAGTCTCCCTATATTTAAGACTCGAGGCAACTCCTTCGGAATGACATCAAAAATTGTTTTACGACCTCGTTCATCGTTTTCCGTGGTCACAAGCCCAATAGGTTTGTGGAACAACCAAAGCCTTTCTACTTCAGGTAAACTAATCTCTTTTCCATCAACCGTAATTTCATCTGTGGCTGTTACGTTTAATGCTGGTGAAGAAATTGTGACTCCATTGACGATGACGCGGCTGGCTTTGATCATCCGTTCCACCTCACGTCTACTTGCGAGACCCGTGCGTGCAATTACCTTCGCGATACGCCCAGTTTTTGTGGTCTTTTCTTCCATGTATGGCCTTTAGGGGAATTTTTATTTAGGGGAAAGCTCAAATTCTGATTAGATTGAGGTACACATGTTCAAAAGCTATATGGATATCGCACTGAAAGAAGCTAAGGCCGCGGCAGACCGCGGTGAAGTCCCAGTAGGGGCAGTAGTTGTATCCGGTAAGGGAGAGATTATTTCGCAAGCCTCGAACCGCACCCGCGAGTTAAGTGATCCATCCGCTCATGCTGAAATGATCGCTATACGTTCTGCATGCTCGGTATTGGGCCAAGAAAGGCTTAACGGCTATGATTTGTACGTTACTCTAGAGCCTTGCGCTATGTGTGCGGGCGTTATTTCTGCTGCGAGGATCAAAAGACTCTATTATGGTGCATCGGATGACAAATCGGGTGGGGTAGAACAAGGTTGCTGTGTATTTACTCATTCACAAAGCCACCATGCACCGGAAGTTTATTCAGGTATAGGCGAAAATGAGGCGAACGACATTCTCAAAACGTTTTTTGAACAGTTAAGGAATAAGAGCTTGGTGGTACAGTGAGATTTGCATGCATTTATGTATTTACTAAACGCTGTTGGAAACTTAAAGCAATGAAGGTGGGAAGATGATCCCCCATTCCAATGATTGCTTTTTTATCCGCCTTTGTGTGTTTTCTGAGCGAACTGTTTCCGGGTTTGCCATGCCTTGTTCTGTTATCAGCGGCAATATTTTCATGGTGTGTGGATTTTGGTCCCGTAAAATTTTCTTGGCTAATATCCGAGTTAGGGTTATCAACCCGTGGAATGCTCTTGCCAATTAGAGCTTCAATCGCTTTCAGGTTTTTCCTATCTTTCGGTGCACATACCATAACGGCTTTGCCTACTCGTCCTGCACGCCCTGTACGACCTATCCGGTGAACATAATCTTCCGAATTAGAAGGAACATCGAAATTAAATACGTGACTGACGGTTGGTATATCTAGCCCCCGTGCGGCAACATCGGAGGCGACCAGAAACCTAAGTTTCCCACTGCGGAATTTATCAAGTGTTGCAGTCCTTTGTGATTGGTCAAGATCTCCATGAATCGGAGCTGCATCATACCCATGTTTAA
>CACPHA010000126.1 GCA_902633655.1 Paracoccaceae bacterium | reverse complement strand
AAGTCGGAACATCGCGTAAACACTCCCATCTACATTGTTTTCGCGAATGTAGTTTCCTGAACCATGTACAGGCTCTAATAGACCAAGTTTTTCAAGTCGCTTCAGCGATTTGCGCAAAGTTCCAACCGATACATTTAACTCATTGGCCATCTGCCTTTCTGGCGAAAGCCGCTGACCAGCAATCAACCTACCAGCCGCAATTTCACGCACTAGAAATTCACTGATCTGGACGAATTTTGGCAGTGCTCTTGCGCTGCTGGACAAAAGAGAAAAGCTCATTTTTTCCCATTACTTGAGACTATTTGAGTAAATTGATACATCATTGATATATAATTTATCCAGTGCTAAAGTTTAGTGGCTATTGTTTTCAACAGAGATCTCCATGAGTATTGTACCAATTACTTCTAGTGAGCTAAAAACAAGCGAAGTGTCTTGGTTTTCAGCACTCTGCTCGGACGACTATCAATTCCTAGGCATACCAGATAAAACACTGCGATCGAGTTGGGAACATTGTTCCAAAATTGTTAAAACAGCTGAGGACCAAGGATTTCGTAATATTCTCTGTCCCTCGTCCTACCAAGTTGGTCAAGACACACTTTCATTTGTAGCCGGGTGCGCTCCTATAACGGACAAAATAAATCTTTTGGCAGCCGTGCGTTGTGGTGAAATGCAACCGATTATGTTGGCGAGAACCTTAGCCACGTTGGATCACATGTTACAGGGCAGATTAACAATCAATATTATCAGTTCGGACTTTCCAGGACAAACGGAACCAAGCCCTTATCGCTATCAGAGATCAAGAGAAGTGGTAGAGATCCTAAAACAGGCTTGGACAAGGGAAGAAATAAATTTCTCCGGTAAAATTTATAACTTCAAAGAGCTTAACACGGATCCAGCAAAACCATATCAAACAGGCGGGCCCCTCTTGTACTTTGGTGGTTATTCTCCTGATGCCTTAGAGCTTTGCGGTCAACACTGTGATGTCTACCTGATGTGGCCTGAAATAATTGAAGAACTCCGAAATCGGATGAAAGCAGTCAACGAAGTAGCAATTAAATATGGCCGAACTTTAGACTATGGGCTTCGCGTTCACATTATAGTCCGTGATACAGAGGCAGAGGCACGCGAATATGCAGATTTTATCGTTTCTAAACTCGACGACGAGTATGGTAAAATGATCCGGGAGCGCGCGCTTGACTCAACTTCACTTGGAGTTTCCCACCAGTCCAAAAATCGGGAACTTTCCGATAAATTTGGCTATGTCGAACAAAATTTGTGGACCGGTGTTGGTCGTGCAAGATCCGGTTGCGGTGGTGCGCTTGTGGGCTCAGCCGACCAAATCCTCACAAAAATAGAGGAATATAGCAAAATGGGCATGCGCGCCTTTATTTTTTCTGGATATCCGCATATTGAGGAAGCTGAATATTTTGGAAAGCTGGTAATGCCTGAGCTTGAGACGTGCTCTTTACCGCATGTCTACGAAAGAGTTCCTACGGAAACACCCCAAACTCCCCTAGGTGTAGGAGACCGAAAATAATGGAACGAGTGGCCTTATCAGAAAAACTTGAATTCAGCCGGCTAATTTATGGAATGTGGCGACTTGCTGACGGAGAAGCCTCAAGTCCCAAAGAAGTTGAGGCAAAGATCCAAGCATGTTTAGATCAAGGCATCACGACATTTGATCAGGCTGATATTTATGGTGAATATATCGCTGAGTCTATTATGGGTGCAGCTTTAAAATCCAATCCCGCTCTAGCAAAGCAAATGGAAATTATAACTAAATGCAACATTGTTGTCGATGCTGGGCGACACTCGGGAACACGGGTCAAACATTACGACACTTCACGTGATCATATACTTTCGAGTGTTGATTGGTCTCTCAAAGAAATGGGAGTAGACCATATTCATCTTTTGCTCATCCATCGTCCTGACCCATTTATGGATCACCACGTCACGGGAGCAGCGCTTGATGAATTGGTCACATCTGGAAAAATTGGATCGGTCGGTGTTTCGAATTTTCGACCGTGGGATTGGGATTTGCTTCAATCCACAATGAAAAACCGTCTTGTAACAAATCAGATTGAAATCAGCCTCAAAGAAATCACGCCATTCGCAAATGGTGATCTTGCATTCCATCAGCGGCAGGGGCATCGGCTTATGGCATGGTCGCCGCTAGGTGGTGGCGATTTAATGACAGGTTCCAGTGCTTTGACCACTATTATGGACCAACTCGCCGTGACTTATAGGGTAGATCGTGCATCTATTGCGGTTGCATTTTTATTGGCCCATCCAGCTAAAATCTTACCCGTACTTGGCACAAATAATCTGAAACGAATTGAAGCAATTTCTGATACTTTAAAGGTGAAATTGGATCGACAAGACTGGTTTCAACTTTACCAGGCAGCTTTGGGTCATGAAGTAGCATAAATAAACGATGATTTTTGGAAAATGTTAACAGAATTTAAACCGCATAAATGTAACAAAAGTATTCATCGCGATGCTTTAAGCCGTTTTGTATCTAGCTTGACTATTGTAAAAGCAAATTCACCAAAAAACCCACTTGGCGTAACCGCCAACAGCTTTTCTTCGCTATCACCAAGTCCACTGTTTGTAATCTGCCCACCCTATATTGGTATACAGAGATTTGCGCTTTTTAAACAGGCTGAGAACTTTGCAATCCATATGCTATCAGCAATACAAGAACACCTCGGCCATGATTTTGCAAGATCGCCGTTTGCTTTCAGAAGCGCAGGAATTACTTTTAGCGATTTCAAAATGCCCTTAATTGGAAGCTGCATCCCAAAATTCGGATGCAAAAAAACGATCTATTTTGGAAATGGCCATAATATGGTAGTGGGCGAATTGGAAAACGCGCAGATGCGCAATGGAGGCGCTTTAATATTTTTACCGGGCCAATTTCTTGAGGCTTACGAATGAGCGTGCTCCTTGCACTTTTGAAACCACTTGAGGCCTTAAATAGCTTCGTGGGTTGGGTAAGCCGCTATCTTTCCATTGTAGCCTTGGCTCTTATGGTTTTGGTCATTCTGTTGCAGGTCTTTTGTCGCTATGCCTTGAACAATGCATTGCCCTGGCCTGATGAGGCGGCACGTTTTTTAATGTTATGGCTTACAGGTCTTATGGCACCTGTCGCAATGAGACAGGGAGGTTTTGTTGCGATTGACAGCCTTTTAAGAGTTTTACCGTCTCTGTTGACTAACTTATTATCAATCTTCCTTTTGGCTATTTCCATTTTGGTATTATTCGTTGCCATTGATCTAAGCGCATCGCATCTCAAATCTGGCTGGATGTTCAAGTCGTCTTCATTGAAACTTCCCTACGACCTTTTCGGTGGGAAGGTACAGAAAATGCCACTAGCCTGGATGTTCTTGTCTTTGTGGCTTGGACTCAGACTTATGATGCTCGCCGCGTTAGAACTATTTATCAGACAAGTTATTATACTGGCTGGCGGCGGAGACAGACTTTTGCCCATAAGATCGCCATTAGCGGAGGGAACATAGATATGTTGATCTGGTTCCTACCTGTTTTCTTGTTATTATTACTTTTGGGGCTGCCTGTCGTATTTGGCCTAGTGGCTGCACCTGGTATTTTGCTCTTTCTAAATGGGCAAGAACGTGACATCGCACTGCTCTATCGCAATGTCTATAACGGCATGAATTCGTTTCCACTAATGGCCATACCATTTTTTATGTTGGCTGGCGAGCTTATGAACAGAGCGGGAATCACGGTTCGTCTAGTTGAGTTTTCACAAGCGCTAATGGGTCAATTACGTGGCGGTTTGGCCCAAGTAAATATCCTTTCATCCATTTTATTTGCCGGTATGTCAGGCTCGGCGGTTGCCGATACTTCTGCGCTCGGATCTATGTTAATTCCCGCAATGGAAAAAGAAGGCTATAGCCGGAAATTCGCCGCCGCCATAACGGCCGCCTCTTCAGTAATTGGCCCCATTATCCCACCTTCCGGAATAATGATTATATACGCGTATGTAATGGGAGAGTCTGTTGCCGCTCTGTTTCTTGCAGGAATCGTGCCTGGAATTTTAGTTGGAATTGGATTGATGATTATGGTCCGTATAATGGCGGATCGATATGATCTTCCAGCGGCCAAAAGGGTTGTCCAAAAAGAAATTAGACTCGGCGCCGCAGAATTTTGGGTCTCTTTCGCGCTGATCCGGCTTAATATTGGC
>CACPHA010000125.1 GCA_902633655.1 Paracoccaceae bacterium | reverse complement strand
TGCAAAGGAACCACTTGCAAAGAAAAGTATGGCAACGACAGTTAGTAATACTCTGATTCTGTTTCCTCCAAAGGTTAGCGCAGGATAAGAAGAACTACGTATCAATAGAAAGCGTCATCAGTCACACGTCCTGAAAAGTCTAAGGTGTTACCCTTATTACTTTCACCCATGCCCATCTTCTGCATAACCCTTTGTGTAATCTCTTCAGCATCAAGTATAATCTCACTAGAGGAGTCTGACCTAGGCTTATCAGCCAAACCATTACTGCCATACTTCTTCAGCATGGCCTCACTCATAGCTAGTCTCTCTTTAGAGAGTCTGGCTTCCTCTTCTTTAGGGCCATCTGTATTATCGCGTGGCTGTATAGCTTGGAGTAACTCTGCTAATAGAACGTGCTTAGCTCTATCTATTTTAGGGTATAGCCTTCTGGCTTGCTGGTAGTAAGAACCTGAGTAGGGCGTAGTCATACGTAAGATCATCTTGGCGTAGGACTCTATGCTGTTACGCTCCTTATCTGGCATCTCTTCAAGTATTTCACTTAAGGATTTAGACTTGGCGTCAGGTAGGACCGCCATACGAAACGTACCCAGCGCATCAAGTTGAGGTCTTGGTTTAGTGCCACCAAGTCCAGATTGTTTTTGTTCTGCCATGTTTAAAAGCTCCTTGTGTTGTTGCTGTAATTGAAAAGTGAAAACCTTGGACGGACTCCAACAAAAGAAGTCTTTCTGTTTGAATTTCATGGGGATAGAGAAACTGCTAGTAGAGAGTGCTAAACTGGGCACTATTAGTGTTTAGCTATGTGACCACCCGACTTGGGTTTAGACTCACCAGTGACCCTCTCCGTGACTCTGAAGGGTAATCTGAGGAGTGTTGGTAGCTTCAATACTCCTCAAAAAAATTAAATTAGTATTTAATGCTTAAGTTAGTTCTCATAATAGGTGACTTTTGTGGAATCTAAAATGTGACCAGAGCTTTCAATAAGACCTTGGTTTTCGTTAAAAAACTTACTCCAAGTGTCACTTTCTTTTATCATCATCAAAACAAAAACTTCCTTTGGATCATCTGATTGATGACCATGACTGATGCTATTTATGCCCATCTTTCTTGCCGGATTTTGTGCATTGTAAAAAGTAGTTTCCCACTCTTCAAAAGTGTTATTAATTTTGAACTGCAAAAGTGCAAATTGTGCCATCTTTTTTCTCCTATTTTGTACTTACCAGTAATCAAATCACTTAATCAAAAATTTAGTCAACAACTAAATTAATTACTGCCTTACCCAAACACCTTATCCCTCTTTCGTTGAGCTTCTTGAAGCGTACCAAAGGCCCACTTCCTGAGTTCCCCATTGCTGCGCTTTTGAACGCGCCACTTCCTGCCGTGCTGCTGGATACCCTTCATGTTTAACTTTTGTGCTGTGCCTCCAGTGAGTGGCTCGGAGTACCATTGCCCTTTGTGCTTATAGTGCCGCACAGGAATAGACCCATCATCATACTCTTCAAACTCAGCACGTAGCTTTTCTAGGTAAGCGTAAGAAGCGTTGTTGAGCCTAGCGTAGGCTCGTTTTTAGGCTTGGCTGTCAGGTGGATATGGGCATTTCAGCTTGAACCAAGCCAAGTGGGAGTTGGTAATGGGCATGATAGATAACCGTGCAAATCACACTTTGTATGAGCACTTTTTTTATATGTGTTGCGGTATATAATAGGCGGCTTTAGTTAGCTGGTTGTCTTACACCACCACTGCCGTAACTAGTGCCGCCTGTTGTACATAGTTATACTCAAAAATAAGAACATTGCAAGAACAATTTTGTAAATGTTCTACTTTTATTCTTGTAAGTTCTTAATTTTATATAAATACAATAGCAGCAATTAAGTTTCTATTACTCCTAGTAATGACAGAAGACAGATATTGTTATCTAAATAACAATAATCAATTATAAAAAAAACATATATGTTGATTAAACACTAATTGTATAAGTGTTCTAACTTATATTGTTTAGATGGGTTGGTCGTACTCTGCCAGTTAATAAACTTCTTAAGTGTATTTAAATATCTACTTGTTCTAATAGGGTTAGGTATAAGGTTATATATTTCAGAGTTCCTTGATCTAGGTATTAATGGGTCTTGGTTAAAATCATTAACTCTGTATTGAGCCTGTCCAAAACTTAAATAATCTTGTTCAACTTTAAGGTCTTTTCCTACAACTTTTTTAGTTGCTTCTTTCATTTGTTTTAACAGTAACTCTGTGTCCTGTTCCTGCACAATGTAGCTGTCGTGTACAGACAGTATAGGTTTATCTTTGTTAAGGAAGTTTTGTATTATTAGTTCCGTTATCTGGCTGTCTATGTACATTAGTTCAATACCTTTATCTGTACATATTTGGTTCTCTAGATATTGGTTGTTACTAATGAAAACGTCTAAAAGTTTAGATAGTTCTAAGTTTGTAAGTTTAATTTTACTACTGTCTCTGTGAGCTTTATAAGCTATCTCTCTCTCACTGGCATTGATAGCTGTAAGGACTAGTAGTTTAACGGCATCGCGTTGTTCCTGTGAAGTGAGGCGTGGTATGATAGTTTCACCTAGATTGTAGCAATCCTTATTAAACTCTATGCCTTTAGCGTAAGCTAATATTGCAGGATGCAACCCTTTATAATCTACCTCTTATGTAGGTACATCATCTATTCTTATGTCTTTACGGTACTCTTCACCAACACTTTGCCAAAACCCACCATAGAACCTTCCGTTAAAATGCCACTCACCTCTACTGAAAATACGCCTAACAAACTTCTTTGACTGATTAATACTTACACGTTGAGTTTTACCATCTTGTCTTTTTCTTAATATGTAGGCTTCTTCGAGTGACGATATATCTATGTAAACATTATGTAGAAATGCGTTATACGCTTCTATGGTTTGCCTCATAAGTTTAGTTTCTTTGGTATCATTATACTCTTTGGTAATTACCTTTTTCCTACGCCTACGTCCTGTAGTCTTAACGATGTCACCTTCAGCATCTGTATCAAAATCGTTGAGTATAATTGTTTCAGCTTCTTGTTGGTGAAAATCAAACTCAGTTGCTGAACATTTAATAAACAGTTTGTGCAGTTTCGCTGTAGGTCTGATCCTACTGGTGTGGCTGTATCTGCCACCGTAAGTCCTATCGTTTCTACCACCTGTAAAATCTAAAAGTTTTAGCTCTACTAAGTAATCTATGACTGTATTAATTTTATGTGGGATATGAAGTGCATTGTATCTTGATGTGGGTGTCCATGCATCGTTGCCTCGTGCAACCCCTACATACAGTAAAGGGTCATCCAACCAATTAACATAAAGGTCTATAAGTAGCTTCTTGAGTATGCGTTTAGGCGGTGTGCCTTTGTTATTAGATTTCCCTATCAAAGCGTTTTGTATATCCACACTTAGGATGTTCCAAACTGTATCAACTAAACTATTAACTTCTGGGTGGTCTGACCAAGTATGTACGTTAAATGGTACGCTATACTCTGGGTCTATGGCTGGTAAGTTTGGTATCATTGTATTCTTGCTTATAAATCTGTTGTCAGCTGAAGCAAGTTAGCTAGTGTGGTGGAAAACAAATCTATTGAGGCTCTGCCAGACCCCAAAAGTTGTAGCCCATCCACTTTGGAGTGCCGGGCAGGTAAATAGTGTCTAAGTTGTTTATTGCAAATCCATTTTGCGCAAGAAGGTCCGGGATGTTTCTGTTTAAGTTACAGCCACCATTAAAGTACGGCCAAAAGGAGTTTAATAAGTTTTGCCACCTGTTTACTTTTCTATCAGGGGCCTCGCCGTGCTCAGCAAATACAAGTTTGCCATCTACTTTTAAAACCCTTCTCATCTCTTTTAGGGCCATCGCTGGATTAGGGATAGAGCAAAGAGTGTAGGTTAAAAGAACTACGTCTACAGAATTAGAGGGTAACGGAATATTCTCTGCAACACTGTGTATAAACTTAATCTCTATATCTAAAGTAGCAGCTTTTATTTTGGCCTGACGTAGCATTTCATCGTCTGGTTCTAATGCATATATAGTTGAAACTTGCTCTTTCTGATAGAAATAAAAGTTAAGACCGCTACCAGCACCTATTTCCAAAACCTCTCCGTGGCAAAAGGGAAGCACCTTTTCCCTCTGCTTTTGAATAGGCTTGCTTCCACAACCTTTGTTTATAATCCAAGACACAATGTATTTAGAGTAAAGACTCATATTCAAACTTTCACTATTAGCTTAAATTACAC
>CACPHA010000124.1 GCA_902633655.1 Paracoccaceae bacterium | reverse complement strand
TTTCACCAAGGCGTCTGGAGCGGAGCTTTGGTGAAAAGTTACTCCAGTCGCCCCTACAAGTTTATCGCTCTTTGCGGTTGGAGCAGGCAGAAAAGCTCTTAGTACAAACGGAACTACCAATTTCCGAAATCTCGGTAGCCTGCGGTTTTTCTAATGTTACATTGTTAAGTAAATGGTACCGCCAAAAATTTGGCGTCCAACCCTCTGTAGCACGAAAAAAGGCTTATCTAGGAAAACATGCAGCGTGATTTACTATCGATGCCAATGTTGAAATTTGAATTCCATATTGCGAAAATAGTGTGTTTTGGACCTTAAGAAGCTAGAAAAATATTGAGCTAGTCTTTTTTATCAGTTTTTCTTTGGTGCACCTAAAAGATAACTTTGGAAAATCTATCAATTGGAGATTTTAGGGGCCTCGCGCTACGCAAAATTTTCCAACAGAGGCACATCACACAATATTCTATGGGGTTCCACGTTGCTAATAACCCTTCCACACCGGATCGCGCTTTTCTGCAAAAGCTAGGGCACCTTCTAATTGATCTTCCGAGTGATAGAGACGGTCGATTGTTTCAAACTGCGATTTTGTTATTTTATTAAGGCAATCCTGGAATTTCATGTTTTCAGATTCCCGTACGACTTCCTTAATCGCTGCGTAAACAAGAGGGGGGCCTGACGCCAAAAGCTCCGCCATTTTATAGGCCTCAGACATAAGGTCTTCACCCTTGTGTATATGATTTATCATACCCCACTGGACAGCCTCTTTTGCATCAAGCCAGCGACCTGTGAAGAGCATTTCCATTGCAATGTGATAGGGAATTCGTTTCGGAAGTTTGATGCTCGCTGCATCAGCGATAGTGCCACTTCTTATTTCTGGAAGGGCAAAGGTTGCATGATCAGCCGCTAAAATAATATCACATGACAATGCAATTTCGAGCCCACCACCACAGCAGATACCGTTAACAGCACAAATTACTGGTTTGTTTAACCCACGAAGTTCTTGTAAGCCCCCAAAGCCACCAATACCATAATCTCCGTCAACCGCATCACCACCTGCTGCTGCTTTTAGGTCCCAACCGGGGCAGAAGAACTTTTCACTTTCAGCGGTCAAAATCGCTACTCGCAGTTTTGGATCATCACGAAAATTGCGGAATACTTCACCCATAATCCGGCTTGTTTCCAAATCAATAGCGTTAGCCTTAGGGCGATCAATCTTCACCTCCAATATATGCCCACTTTTGCGACTTTTTACTGGTTCATCACTCATCTTTACCTCCTTTTCTGATTAAAGCATCCACCGCAATCGCCCTTTCTGGTGTTACCACTAGTGGATTGATTTCAACCTCTTCGACTTCATTTAAATGATCTATCACATAACTCTGTACAGCAAGTACGGCGTCCAGAACACGATCCAGGTCCGCTGCACTATTTCCCCGATAACCCATAAGAATTTTATAAATCTTGAGAGAACGCAGTGCTTCCACTACATCTTCTCTGCTGACGGGAAGAATTTGAGATATCTGATCGCCCAGCAATTCAGCCATCACACCACCAGCCGCCAGGGTCAAAACAAAACCATGGACAGGGTCTCGGGCCACTCCGACTAGCAATTCGCAGACGGCTCCCGAGACCATCTCTTCAACCAAAAAAGTCTGAACATCCATTTGGCTCACTGCCACTTTCAACTCAGAGAATGAAGTTAGACCAACTTTTACAGCACCCATTTCTGTTTTATGGGCGATGCCTCTGCCCTTCAAAACGAGTGGGTAGCCAATTACATCTCCGAGACCGGTTGCTTCTTCTGGAGATGAAGCAAGAGCACGTTGCGGAACGTCTAAACCATATGCAGAAAGAAGCTCCTTGGAATCAGTTTCATCAATTAATATGGGGTCATTTGATGGTTTACTTATTACGATGGGCAGGGGCGTGGCTTTACGAGCGATGGCGATAAAATGTGAAGCCTCAATCGCAGCGAGACTTTCATTTAATCCATGCAGTGGCAGTACACTCAACGCCATCAATTTCTCAGCAACCTCTTCTGGTAGGTTTTCGGACAAGGTCGTTGCAAAGGCCAAAGGGGAAGACGATTTCTCCACCGCAATAGCTGCCCCCTCCAGAACACAGTCCCATGCAGCGAGAGAACATCTATCTTTTCTGGGGAAATCCACGATTAATATTGTTATATCCTGTTCCCCTTGCATCATCGCGGAAATCATTACCCCAATGGCTTGGCCGTCGCCCCAAATATAAGTGTGATAATCAAGGGGATTGGCCAATGCGACCATAGGTCCAAGTGCCGCCCTCAAACCAATTCTTTGCGTCTTAGTTAATTCAGGAAATTGAACATCATAGGAAAGGCCTATATCCGCAATAAGGCTTGCTTCACCACCAGAGCATGAGATTGAGGCAACTGAGTTACCAGCCAATGGTCCGCAAAAATGAAGGAGTTTCAGCGTCTCCATGAACTCCGGTAGACTTTCCACACGCGCAATTCCAAGTCTTTTCAGTACTGCCCTTGCTCCAACCTCACTCCCCGTTAGCGAGGCGGTATGGGATATAGCTGCTGTTTGAGCTTGCTCAGACTGACCAACCTTTATAGCGACGATACCCTTGCCTGCCTTTTTGGCCGCCAAGGCCAGTTCTTCAAAAGCGGTGATATCTCCGAGACCCTCAATGTGAAGTCCAAGTGCGCTTACGCGGTCATCCAGCAATAGAGATTGGCCTATAGCCGCTAAACCTGTTTGTGCCTGATTACCGGCTGTGGCAATATAGGCAATTGGTAAGGCCCGTTGCTGCATCGAAATGTTAATTGCGATATTAGAACTCTGAGTAATGATCGCAACCCCGCGATCAACACGTTTTCCACCATGTTGATCCGGCCAAAGCGCTACCCCATCCAAATAATTAATCAACCCGTAGCAATTTGGCCCAATAATAGGCATCCCCGCCGCAGCCTCAAGCAATTGCTTTTGTAATTGTGCACCTTCTTCATCTTCTGCTGCCGCTTCCAGAAAACCAGAGGCGAAACATACAGCGCCCCCGCCTCCTCGCGCGGACAAGCTCTTGGTAACACCAATTGTTGCTACGCGGTTCACGCCGATAAAGGTGGCATCCGGCGCGCTTGGAAGATCATCGACTGAATTAAATGCAGGTAATCCGGCAACATTTTTTGCTCTAGAATGAATTGGCCAAATTTCACCAGTGAAGCCTATCTTTTGACATTGCTCAACGACTGATCGACACCAAAAACCGCCGCCAACCACTGCGATGCTTTTTGGCCTTAAAAGCCTATTTAAATCTAGCATAAAATACCCCTGTCGCTAAGCTCCAAGTGGTCGCAAAAGATCCCGACTGATAATATGACGCTGAATTTCCGATGTACCGTCCCAGATTCGTTCGACACGTGCATCGCGCCAGAAGCGTTCAATAGGGAAATCATCCATCAAACCCATGCCACCAAATATCTGCAACGTTGTATCCGTTACTCTTGCCAGCATTTCAGAGGCATAAAGCTTTGCACTGGCAATCTCCCTATTTGCAGGAAGTCCCTGGTCCAGTCTCCAAGCAGATGACAATGTCAACCAGTCTGCCGCATCAATTTCCGTGATCATATCCGCTATCTGAAAACTTACACCCTGGAATTTACCAATCTTTTGCCCAAATTGCTCCCGTTCAGAAGCGTGATTCACAGCGTATTCAAAACACCTTCGAGCGCGTCCTACAGACATTGTTGCAACGGTTATTCGGGTTGCGTAAAGCCACTCATTCATAACGGAAAAACCACCATCAATCGGTCCAAGCACCTGCGAACTCGATAGTCGACAGTCATCAAATTCAAGTATCATATTCTTGTAACCTCGATGGCTCACAGAATTATATCCATTGCGGATTGTGAAACCGGGCGTACCACGATCGACCAAAAATGCGGTGATACGTTTTTTGGGCCCTTTGGGGGTACTGTCTTCGCCTGTGGCAATGAAGCAAATAATAAAATCAGCATGATCAGCGCCGGAAATGAAGTGCTTGTTACCGTTCACAATCCAATCGCCACCTTTGCGTTCAGCGCTGCATTTCATACCTCGAACGTCCGAACCTGCACCAGGTTCTGTCATGGCGAGTGCATCCATTCGCTCTCCTCTTACGGCAGGTAGAAGGTAACGCTCTTTCTGATCCCCTTCACAGGCCATAAGAATATTTTGTGGCCTACCAAAAAAGTGATTGAGCGCCATACACCCGCGGCCTAATTCCCTCTCGACCAAAGCGAACTCTAGATGGCTTAAGC
>CACPHA010000123.1 GCA_902633655.1 Paracoccaceae bacterium | reverse complement strand
CAATCCAACTGGCAGACCTTCAGACATCCCGCATGGAATTGACATGGCTGGATGCCCTGTCACATCAAAAGGAGCGGTATTTACCAACATTTCAAATGCGCGTTGCGTCCAGACTGCAAGACCCTCTGATCTCTCAGGAATTGGTGTTGCCTTCATAGGCGTGGTGGGCATAAGTAGAAGGTCATAAGAAGCAAGAACTTTATTATATTCTTCTCTTAGTTGGCGTGATAAATTTTGCGCTTTTGCATAATAATGCCCCCTATGATGTTTCAAGAAATACTGACCAACAAACATCGTAATTTTGAGCGTATCAGACAACTCATCCGCGCGGTTTCTCCAGTTTGAGTGATAATCCAGTAAAGAAGTTGTATACATCCCCTCCCAGCCGGTTCCCATACCGTTACCATGCATCATTTGATTTGTTGCACCTTCACTGGCAATAGGTGTCCAGATTGGTAGGCCCTTCAGGTGCCAAGGAACGGAAATCTCATCTACAGCAGCACCGCATTCTCGTAGAACCTCAGCCGCGGAACGTACCTTTTGGTCTACGTCTGCTTCACTACTTTCATGGCCAAAACCCTCTTTAACGATGCCAATTTTTAATCCGGATACACCAGCATTAACTGAGCGAGTGTAGTTGTCTGTAACAACATCGAACTGGCGCGGATCTAGTCCGTCTGGACCAGCAATCACCTCAAGCATAAGTGCATTATCCGCAACGTTTTGGGTCATAGGTCCTGTATGATCAATTGTGGATTCGATAGGCATGATACCAGTGTAAGGCACAAGGCCATGAGTTGGTTTCATTCCATAACATCCGGAATAAGATGCAGGCATACGAATTGACCCACCTTGATCTCCACCAATCGCCATATCGACATATTTGCCTGCGACCAAAGCTGCTGAACCAGATGATGATCCACCAGCCGAATAGCCGTACTTAAATGGATTATGACATGGGCCGGTTGCGTTTGTATGGCTTCCACCGGAAAAACAGTAGTATTCACAATGAGCTTTACCAGTTATTGTGGCGCCCGCATCGAGTAAACGTGTAACCACAGTCGCATCTACATCAGGCGTATACCCTTTCAACGTAGAGGCGCCATTCATCATAGGTACTCCTGCCAGGCAAACATTATCTTTAAGGGCAACCGTTTTTCCTAATAACGGACCTTTCGGGGCTCCCTTGACCTCTGTCTTAACGTACCAAGCGTTCAAGGGGTTTTCTTCATCGGACGGCCTATTGCCACTTGTTCTCGGATAAAGTACCGGAGGCAGGTAGTCTGGCATGCTATCAACAACGTCATAGGCGTCAAGTGAACCTGCCATATTATCAAGAAATTCCTTAATCTGTTCATCTGAAAGATGCATACCAAGTTCAAGTGTAATTTCCTTGAGCTGGGCAAACGTAGGGCGCTGGACGGTCATGCTCCGAATCCTTTTCGTTAAAATTGTCTCACTATACATCGGCAATTTTTGATCCGATGATTTTACAGAGCCAACTGTGTCTGTGGTTGAAAGCGGCGTTGACGACATTAGGCCGTCCGACACCATCGAATTTTGTGTAGTTTTCGAACCACCAAATCCAGAAAAACTTTTAAGAAGTTCTGTGCCATTACCAGATCGGATATCGATTTCGCCGGAAAAGTTCCCCTTTTCCATAATTTTTATTCGCTGGGATAATTCCGAGATGAATTCAATATTTTGCTCAACCAGGATAATAGTAAGGCCTTTTTTTCTGTTTAGAGTATTTAAGATTTCGCCAATCTCATCCACGATCGATGGCTGTATACCCTCCGTAGGTTCATCAAGCAAAATCAAATCAGGCTCTGAGATCAGGCACCGGGCCAGCGCAAGAATTTGCTGTTCTCCCCCCTGACAAAGTTCCACCTGAACGATCCAGCAATGTTTCAAGCCTAGGAAAATCAAGTACAATGTTTCGAAGTGCGTCTTCCTGATCCAGACCATGGCTCACAATTCCCATTCGCAGATTATCTAGTACACTGAGATTTGGGAATATACCGCGGCCCTGTGGAACATAGCCAACCCCATATTGTGCTCGCGGCCCTGGTTTCCAACGAGTGATATCCTGGCCGGAATACAGTATGGTGCCAGCGGACGCAGAGAGTATGCCCATAATGGTCTTGAGCAGGGTAGATTTACCCATCCCATTATTTCCCAAAATCCCTAGAATCTCGTTGTCCGCAACGCTGCACTCAACGCCATGTAAAACCGGTATTCTTCCGTAGCCCGCCGAAAGACCTTTAATATCGAGCAAAGCGTTCATGTTTTATGCCCTAGGTATATTTCTCTAGCACGCGGATCACCTGAGATGACGTCCATCGTATTTTCCATAAAAATTGAACCTTGGTGGAACAAGGTTACGATTTCACTGATGGCCCGGATGAAATTCATATCGTGTTCCACTACAATCAAGGCGGAGGTTTCATTAATTTCTTTTACAAGTTTTGCAGTTTTAGAAGTTTCTTCTTCTGTCATACCAGCAGCCGGTTCATCAAGCAAAACGAGCCACGGCTCTGCGGCTACGACCATACCGAGCTCTACCATTTGACGTTGGCCATGCGCCAGACTTCCAACAAAGGACGAACGAATTTCACCAAGTTCAAGACGTTCAATTGTCTGCTTTACAAGAACGGTCGCACGTTTTTCGCCATGCCATCTTCGTGCTGAAAGCCAAAGGTTTTCTCTTTTGCAGTGAGACCATCAAATAAATTGGGGACTTGTGTTTTTATCCCAACACCAAGGCCGGCAACTTCATGAGGCTCACGTCCAGTCATCGTAATATCCCGGATAACAACGTCTCCTGAAGTTGGGGAAAGCTGTCCAGTCAGGCATTTAAAAAATGTTGATTTACCTGCGCCGTTGGGACCAATTAGACAGCGCAGCTCTTTTTCTCTCAGCTCAAAATCCACATTATCAACGGCCCGTACACCACCAAAATGCATCGATAGATTTCTAGTTTCCAGGACAACTTCTTGTCTTGCCATAACCAACCGCCCTACCCTGCTGATCTATGTTTACGCATTTTAATGCGGCGTTCTTTGTGGCGAGAGTAACGTTTAGCACGGCGTTGATCGAACCAACCCGCAATTGTTGGAACAACGCCATTTGGGACTAGAAGAACAAACACGACCAAAATCACACCAAGCACGAGATTTGCGTTTAAAAGCTGCTGGCTGCCAAGAGACGAAGTCAAAAAATAAAGAACAAAAGTTGCGAGAATGGGCCCAATAAGCGTCATCCGCCCACCTACTATGACCCATATAATAGCTAGGGCTGATTGACCGAGGCTGAAGACATCGGGTGTTACGCGGGTAACCCCAATACAGAATAAAACACCGCCCAGCCCAGCGATCCCTGCGCTAATACTAAAGATAGCTAGTTTATAAAGTCGCGTGTCATAGCCCAGCAATTCTGCCCTTACCTCATTTTCTCTAATGGATATGCAGACCCTTCCGAACTTTGTTGTAACGAGCCATCCAGAAAATACATATGCAATTATAAGAATTCCCATTGAGACATAGAAGGTTTGCATTGGAAAAAGCATTGACTCACCGTTGCCAGGTAAGTTTAGCGGAGGAGATCCCGTACCGTTAAAACCACCTAAAAGCGCAGACCCAATTTTATATTCTGGGCCTGAAGTACGGCGCATGAGTGAATATAGAATGAGCGAAACAGTAAGCGTGATAACTGCTAAATATACATCGGAGACTTTACCGTAAAATACAAAGTAACCAAGGATTGCCGCAAAAGCAGCAGCTGCTAGAATAGCTATAAAAATGGCTCCCGTTGACCCACCAATATTCACGGCTGCAACTGAGTAAGCATAAGCACCTATCCCAAAAAAAGCACTTTGCCCGAAACATAGAACTCCGCCAAATCCCCAAACGAGAGCTAGACTTAAGGCGAGAATGGATAAACCAATGACCTGCGTGAGCGTGATAATTGTAAAAAACTGGAAAATACTCGGAGCCAGTAAAGTGAATATTACCGCCAGGCAAGCCGTCACTAATGTTCCGTTGAATGTCCCATACAAGCGCATCACTGGCTCTTTCTAAAAAAACGACCCGTAATGCCTGTTGGCATCAGTCTGAGCAAAATGATCGCTGTGAAGAGCAATGCAACTTCACCAAAAGTTGGACCGGTAACATAGGACATAATACCATTTACGCCTCCCAAGAGGACTGATGCTGAAGCAGTCCCAGCCAAGATTGCTGAGCCGCCAGAAATCACTGTGATAAAGGCTTTTGCGATATATATAACCCCAATATTGGGTAAAACTCCAGTAATCGGCGCCAATAAACCACCCGCCAAACCAGAAACACCAGCACCCAATGAAAACGTTAGCATGTAAATTC
>CACPHA010000122.1 GCA_902633655.1 Paracoccaceae bacterium | reverse complement strand
TGGGCTTAGACGAGTTTTCACTTGTAGCGTAATTTGATAATATCCTTCTTTTTTGTAGATCAAATTTGTGCCTAAACCCGTTTTGCAACTTAAGTTTCTGTGCTAGAACTTCTAGAAACATCTAACCAGTCGCATCAATTTTTAGCATAGGGATAAGATATGACCAACATTGGTAAATTTTATAAAATGCTGTTTTTAGTATTTGGCGCATTGATAGCCTTGTTAGGGTGTAACGATGTGAACCTGAATTCATCTAACATCGATGTGGAGAACTCAGGCCCTGCCGAAATATATGAGAAGGGTGAGTTGGAACTTAACGAAAATAAAAATGGGCGCGCGGCAGAATATTTCGGAGAAATTGAGCGGCTTTTCCCGTATTCAGAGTGGGCAAAACGCGGCTTAATCATGCAGGCCTTCGCTTATCATAAGGATAGAAAGTACGAATTAAGTCGAGGGGCTGCTTCACGATTTGTTGATTTTTATCCAGCGGATGTGGATGTAGCTTATGCACAGTACTTGATTGGTTTGAGTTATTTTGACCAAATTAACGATGTTGGGCGTGATCAAGGTGTGACGCGCAAAGCATTAGAGGCTTTTCGAGTTTTATTTGAGCAATTTCCGAAAAGCGAATACGCTGAACCTGCAAAGTTAAAGTTTGATCTCGCTTTCGATCACTTGGCTAGCAAAGAAATGGAAGTTGGTCGCTATTATCTCAAAGACGGCCATTACAGTGCTGCTATCAATAGGTTTCGCTTTGTTGTTGAAGACTTCCAGACCACTTCCCATAATGCCGAAGCACTTCATCGTTTAGTTGAAGCATATCTGTCCTTAGGTCTAACAGATGAAGCACAGACGGCTGGAGCTATTCTTGGTAAGAAGTATGGTGATAGCGAGTGGTCCAAAAGCAGTTATGTGCTTTTAACGAACCGTGGATTATACCCAGGAGCAAAAGGCAATAATTGGCTTGCGCGCGTGCATCGTCAGGTGATTAAGGGGCAATGGCTTTAGAGGCCTAAGTCAGAGCGGCTATGCTGAAAAATCTCTCCATAAAAAATATCCTTATCATTGAAAAGCTTGATATTGAGTTTGCCTGTGGTTTGAATGTTCTTACGGGTGAAACAGGAGCAGGGAAGTCCATTTTACTTGATTGTTTGGGCTTTGTTCTGGGCTGGCGCGGGCCAGCTGACCTTGTCCGGCAAGGGGTAGATCAGGGCGAGGTTACTGCTATTTTCGAACTGCCTAAAGATCATCCGGCATTGCTTCTACTGAGCGATGCGGGAATTTCAGATGGTCGGGATGTGATCTTGCGGCGGGTAAATGGGAAAGATGGTCGCAAAACTGCATGGATCAATGATCGGCGCGTTTCTGCTGATTTACTGCGCTCTATTTCGGAATATTTGTTGGAATTACACGGTCAGCATGATGATCGTGGATTGCTTGATCCGAAGGGTCACCGGCACTTATTGGATCAATATGGAGGACATTTTGACCTACTTGAGAACGCGCGGCATGCCTGGCGCAATTGGTCTAGTGAGAAAAATGTATTCCAAAAGGAAATAGATGCACTCAATTCGTTGGAAAAAGAAGAGAGTTTTTTACGCCATGCCGTAGCTGAGATTTCTTCGATGCAACCTCAAATTGGGGAAGAAGAGATATTAGATAAAAAACGGCGGCTTATGCAAGTTGAACAAAAACTCAAAGAAAAAATTGATAGGGCCGCTCAAATCCTCGGCCGTGACGCGGTAGAGGGTATGATGAGTGATGCAATGCGCTGGCTGGAGTCGGTGGCTGGGGAACTTGACGGTAAGCTTGACGCCGCCGTGACAGCCCTATCCGCCTCATTTAGCAGTTTGCATGATGCGGTTTTTGAAATTGAAAGTTATTTGGACGCATCAGAGACAGACTCTTACGACCTTCTATCAACAGAAGAGCGACTTTTCGCCATTCGCGGTTTGGCGCGCAAGTATCAGGTGGCTCCCGACAAACTCCCTGAATTTCTAGAAAATGTGGTTTTGCGACTTGAGGCACTTGAGGGGGGGAAAGGAAAGTTGGAGGATCGACAGAAGGCGGTCGCAGCGGCTGATGTGGCGTACAAGACCGCAGCTAAAGCACTAAGTCGGGCCCGAAAATCTGCAGCAGTTGCGCTTGATGCGGCAATGGCAGTCGAACTTGAGCCATTAAAAATGGATCGTGCTTTATTCTCGACAAGTGTTTCTAAAAGTGATGCGGGTGCCCATGGCATTGATTTTGTCAGATTTCTTGTTGAAACGAATCCTGGTACACCTGCTGGTCCTCTTGGAAAAATTGCTTCCGGTGGTGAACTTAGCAGATTTTTATTGGCGCTGAAGGTTTGTCTCAGGCCGTCTGATGACAGCCGAACGGTAATTTTCGATGAGATTGATCGTGGTGTAGGTGGCGCAACGGCAGATGCTGTAGGACGCCGACTTGCCACTTTGGCAGGAGTTTCACAAGTGCTTGTCGTAACGCACTCACCTCAAGTGGCTGCCTTTGCATCAAAGCACTTTCGGGTGAAAAAACATCAGTTGGAATTAGAAACTCTTTCCGATGTAATGGAACTTGATAAAATTGCTAGGATTGATGAAATCGCTCGGATGTTATCGGGTGATAAAATTACTCCGGAGGCGCGCGCCGCGGCTAACGCGCTAATCAAATCCTAATTAAAATGCGAACTAAATGTAAAATTAAATATTCGCAAATTCACTTGATGTCGCGTAAATACCGCCTTTACTTTTTGTGTTCTTAAAAAATAGCCTCGATCAGATTAACAGCTATCTAAACTATGTATGGAAAAAATTGATATAAGATTTCTTGTAGTAACGTTAAAAATCCACTGGAGTAAAGTAGAATTCTTCAGAAACTTCGGATTAAATTACCAGCCTATTTGCTAATAATCAGTGCGTTCTAAGCTAACTTGATGTGACAAAAAGTTTACCTTTTTCGATAAAATGGATGCAATTTGCGAAGTTTTTCAAATCGGGAAATCAAATTAGGACTCGAACAACTCGGATCTAGATATAATAAAAAGCAAAACAAACGAAAAAGCTAGTTAGCACTCCGAGAAATCATCGTGAACAACAGCCTTGACCAAATGCAAAAAATTGATCGCGTCAAGTTACTTTATCCTTTTTTTTATATGCGGGCCTATCCCAAAGACGTTCATTCATTACTTTGGAAATGATGGCACAGGCAGCCAAAACATCTTTTTCATCAATGTAAAGTGGCGCAAAGCCAAAACGCATAATATCTGGTGCTCTAAAATCACCGATAACTCCGAGGGAAATACAGGCTTGAATTGCTGCATAACCCTCTTCAAAATGGAAAGATACCTGAGAGCCACGCAGCTTTGCGTCTTTCGGTGAGGCAAGAACGAGCATTTGGCAGGTGTCTTGAATTTTCTCAATGAATAAGTCGGTCAACTCAACGGATTTAGCTCGCAATTCTACCATTTCGACTTGATCCCAAATATCTAGTGCTGCATCCAATGCCGCAGAAGCAATAACAGGCGGCGTTCCTATTCGCATACGTTCAATAGCTTTGCCTGAGCGATAATATGGTTCAAATGCAAAAGGTTCAGCATGACCAAGCCAACCAGAGATGGCGGGGCGGATCGTGTTTGCATGCTGAGGTGCTATGTAAATAAAGGCTGGTGCACCCGGTCCTGCATTGAGGTATTTATATGTGCAACCAACTGCAAAATCGGTACCTACTTGCCTGAGATTGACTTCTATGGCCCCCGCAGAGTGCGCGAGGTCCCAAACCGTTAATGCACCAACATCATGCGCTAACTTGTTCAGCGATGCCATGTCGTGCATTCTACCAGTCCGGTAATCCACTTCAGTCAGCATCAAGACCGCAACGTCTTCATTTAAATTTTTTGTTAATTCCTCTGGTGGCACAAGATTAATTTCATACCCTTTGCCCAGAGATTTTATCAGTCCCTCGGCAATGTATATATCAGATGGAAAGTTTCCGATATCTGACAGAATGGTTTTCCGCTCCGGCCTTAGTTCTAGCGCTGAAGCCAGCGCTTGGTAAACTTTTATTGATAATGTGTCACCTACAACTAGATGGTCACGCTCCGCACCGATCAAACGGCCAATTCTGTTTCCGAAATCGATTGGTTGCTGCATCCAACCAGCTTTGTTCCAACCGGTAATTAACATCTTTCCCCACTGGCCTTCAACTACATCCCGGGTCTTTGAAATCGCAGACTTCGGCAAAGGTCCGAGCGAGTTACCATCAAGATAAATACAGCCTTCTGGAATTACAAAAAGCTTTTTAGTTGCTGCAAAATTCAAGCTCATACCTGACCTCCAGCAATTTCAATTGTTTGGCCGTTCACGCTTGAAGATTGGGGCGAGCAAAGCCAACCAGCTGCCTCAGCAATTTCCTTTGTAGATATCAACTTTTTATGCAGATTGGAATTTATCATCATGTCCATCGCGTCTTGTTTGCTGAAACCGCGTTTTTGGATGATGTCCAGGTTGTGTTCTATAATGGGTGTCTCAACGTAACCGGGACAAATAGCATTAAATGTTATAGGTTTAGCAACATATTCCTCTGAATATGATCGGATTAAACCTACTAACC
>CACPHA010000121.1 GCA_902633655.1 Paracoccaceae bacterium | reverse complement strand
TCAGGACGCGATTTTAGCGCAGATTGCAGTCAACCAAGCTGAGGCAAAGGGTAACTGGTTTTAGGCTTCTTAGTATTATTTGTTGGCTATATTTGCGTTCTTGGACTAACTACTTACTTTCTGATTATCCAAATAACTGCTAAAGTGCGGCAGCGTTTGCTACGGTTTTGATAATGTTGAATACGGCTGACGTAACGTACTAGCTGGTAACTTT
Source organism: Paracoccaceae bacterium (assembly GCA_902633655.1). Taxonomy (GTDB): domain Bacteria; phylum Pseudomonadota; class Alphaproteobacteria; order Rhodobacterales; family Rhodobacteraceae; genus LFER01. The sequence goes on along the minus strand of CACPHA010000121.1, from coordinate 4,507 downwards.
TGTTTTTTTCGTTTCTGTCGTAGCTGGAAATCATAATGGAGAGAAACAAATGAAGAAAATGTACTGGACTTTAAAAAAACTTATTACAGCTTGCGTACTTTCATTTTTTTGTTTTGCACAAGTTGCTAGTGCGGGTGGGCATGGCGAGTTTAATGCTTTCGGTTTTGCACTTGTTGTACCTGAGGCAGATATTGAAAAAGTTGAAGCGGTAATGGCATCACATCGCTCATTCATGAATGAAACGCACTCAGTCGATGGAGATATGAAAACGCGTCTTAATTCGTACTCAGTTATTAAAATGCCACAAATGGCCGATTTCACTGACCCTTCTAAAGGAATGACGGGTAATGTGATTTATATTTTAAGTGAGCATTATGAAACGCCCGATGGTTTAGCTATGCATATGGCAGCTGGAAATTCTTGGGATGGCATCGGCTCAATGATGGGTGTCATGATGAAGTATGGTGTTGCCATGGGTGCTGGAGTGAAAATATCTGCGATGAACCGATAAAATTGTTTGATGACTTTTAAGGAAAAGGTCCACACGTTATGGGAGGAGCGGCGGGGCAGTCGATACAAATATCCAAGGAAGGGAGGATATTGTGGTACCGCGGAAAACGGATCAGATGACCGAACATCAACCTGATGCCACCACCTGCAGGTGAGGCTGCTTACAAGCAGGAGGGGTCACTCCACTGATCATTAAAGCAAATTAGCGCTTTGCAACATCTGCCTTTTCATCAAGTACAGAAAAGCGTCTGTATGCCTTATCGTTGCCTCTGAGAGCGTGATCAGTGTAGCGATCTACTAGAAACTTATCGACCTCATTAATGTGTCCCCATTGTTTAAGCAAATCCTAAAACCATGCGAAGTTAGATCGGGATCAAACTGCTTAAAATTCTTTCGCAAACTTTTTGGATTGATATTGCTTCCGCTGTAACGCGAGAAAAAAACAAACACGTGGCCTTCGATCAATTGAGCGTTGATCATATCGCGCACTTCTGGTGGGAAAACATTTGGATATTCACTGCCAGTTTCCATCAAGCCGAGCTGATCGTTGTCGTCAGTTTTCTTAGGAATTCTAAACTGACCCGTCTCTGGATCGTAATGCTCTTAGCGAAGATAGGCGATATTAGATATGCGCAAGGCCGATACGATTAGGGCAACAGCAGTGGCCTTAAACGTTGCATCTGAATTGCCTTCTGTAATGAACTGGTAAAGATCGGGCAGGCGACTTGCATCGATTGTTCCATGGTGTTCGATCTTACGGTTTGGCTTGGTAAACTTCTTCTTTGGAGGGCAAGGGTTGTTTTCGATGATCTGTAAGTCCAAAGCCATTTCAAACACTGCGTCACAATATGTATGCAAATCTTTGGCGGTCTTATCCTGTTTAATGAATAGGTTCTGTAGAGTTTCAAAAACCATGCGGTGTGTAATCTGATTGATTGGCATATAACCAAAAGCTTTTTGAGCGTGGGTATTGTAAGTTCCAAGTAGCCTCTGAATGGATGCTTTGTGCGTCCAGCGTTTTGATGCAATCTGCAATTTGTACCACTGATAAAAAATTTCCTCAAAAGTTGGGATTTCGTCGAAGTTGACCTCTGTTTCTGGAGCAACAAAAGGTTTTGAAATGAAATCCTCAAATTCGAGAAGAGGGCAGGTATAGGCTAAAGCTTTCTTCACCTGTTCTGCACTAGCTCCCCCGCGTTTTATCAAATCGCTAATGCGGATTGCTAAACCACGAGCCTCATTCAGTCGGAGAGCAACGCCAGCAATTCCAGTCTCTATGTCTGAGGCAGGGCAGCCAATAGTAAGCCAAATACTTTTTTGCTTTGCTCCATCTAAAATCTGCAAGCGATAGACCCAAGAGCGTTTGCCATTTTCGTAACCTTGCACGTAAAGATTTTATCCGCAGCTTGCGCGTTCACTCTCAGATTTTGACTACCACTTCTTAACTGCAAGATCAGTTATAAGTTTCATGTCGGTACCTTTTTTAACTGCACACCAAAAAAGTAAGGATCGTCTCATACCTCCACAATACCCATAAATATTTTTCAGTTACTTATCAGATACTTACTTAATTTCTTAAACAAGGCGGCAAGAAGAAACAGCAAACTTACACTAATTGACGTAACCTATTGAATGCAAATGGATTTAATTGGATTTTACACTGATTTTTTTCGGTAAAATCAATGGGGTTAGACGCACTGTCTGTCCATCATTATTTTTTTAATTAATTTATATAAAACAATTACTTAGCATAGTGCAAATAGCTGAATGTATTCCATTCTATATACCATATTTTCGAAACATCCTGAGACTTTATGGACTCCACATATTTCTGCATCCCGTTGTTCTAGGTCCAATCGTGGGAGATAGTAATGATTTATCAAAAATACGCTTCGTCATGGGATAACTTAGACGTTGAAGCTTATTTGTCGTGCTATCATGATGACTACAAAATGACTTTTCATTCGACAGGAAAAGTTATGACGCTACAGGATTTAAGTTATAAAATCGGAAGCTGGATGGTTGCGGGTAAATCTGAAAATCGTGGTTTGATATATGAAAATGAAGATATTCTTGTTACTCATAACATAGCATTTTTTTGTGGGAGCAGGGAAGCAATATTATAGTCTATCCTTAAAAAAGATGGGCTTCTATGGCGCCAAGAAACTGGTGCAACACCCCTGTCAACAAAGATATAAACCCATCCAGCACGGAACCAAAAATTCAGACTCCACATAACTCTGCACTGCGTTATCCTAAAGCAAATTGCGGGATTACAAGATGCAAAGATTTATTTTAGCGCCGTCATGTATTTTAATGATGCTTGCTGCACCAATATCTGCCCAAGACCTTCAGTAGGGATTAGAAGCGTATAACAAGGCTGATTTTGATACTGCATTAAAGGAATGGAAACCTCTCGCTGAGGATGGGAACAGGGTTGCTCAATACTTACTTGGTTATTTGTATTAAAATGTAAACGCTAGCTTCCAAACGCAGCGCCAAAGCGCAAGCCAAACTTGGGGCGATGTAATACGATTGCCAAAGCGTTCTTGCCGATTTTGTTATAGCGCATATGAGGTCAAGTATAGCCGCTGCTAATAGAAATGAAATCGGCGCTAAAAATGGAGAAATAATAGCACAAGAGATGACGCCGGAAGACATTTCAGGGGCCTGGGCCATGGCTGGAGTTTGCATGAACAGCAACTATGAGAAATGTGGATACTAACCCCAGAGCTAAGTTATGTTTTTAGGAGTAGTCCACCTTTAGATAGACAGCTTATCAAGACCTTAAGGGGGTTATTCTTCAGTCAGTTTACCCGCTCGATGGTTCACATAATGTTGGAACAATTCACCATCCATGTACCATTCTTCTTTAAAGCCGTTTTCTTCTATAAACTTTTCTCGGTAAGGAATTGCTGCTTCAGCGGCGGCCTTGTTTGCAAATACATTGATCGCCAAAAGAGAAGTTGGGCTTGTTTTAATGACTAGCTGAATACTAGCGTATGGATTAATCGATCCGACACCTCGTTTACGGGCTTCATCGAATTTGTTTAAAGCTTCTTCTGATGGAAACTCTAATTGGTTTACGCGAGCAACTTCCATAAATCTCTCCTTTGTATCTACCATTCGATAATATTGATTTTAGCATTTCTTGGTTACCTCAGACAAAATCGCGAAAGTAGGCCCAATATATTCTGCTTCTAAAGTTACGCCCATATCATCTGCCGAAAAGTCCCTCTGTACTTTGATCTTTTCCATTGCTGCTTTGTGGTCTTCTGCTGAATTGAACATTCCAAAGGAGCCGGGTCGGTAATCATCAATCTTGAACCAATATGTCTCTTGCCAGTGATCTTCTTCATCAAGAATTTCTTTTATCTGTACCATGTACTCTCGAAAGACTTCTTCATTGATCGGCCTCTCGTGCTTCCAAATGGTATTCACAATGTATGGCAATTCACTCTCCACTTTTTTATCAAAACTAAGGGGTAGAAGGGGTATGAGACAATTCCAAACTTGATCGTCATCTTGAGTGAAAAGGAGAAAAAAGATGGCAGATAAAGAAAGGCTCACTGACAAAGACGTGGGCGCAAGGTTTGGCTCAACCCGCTAATGGGTTTGGGTACAAGCTCGAACGCTCCCTAATTTTCCGCAGTCTGTAAAACTTACCGCGAGATGGTCGCGCTGGGCGTTGCAAGAGATCGAAGCATTTTAGCAGGAGGCTTTGGCAGCGCGTGGTTAGTACGTCCCAGCGAGGCCGCAGCAACCAACGCAAAGGCGGTTACCACGAGCGTAAAAATGGAAAGAAGCTACGCGAACTGACTGGCTTAACATTTCAGCGAAACTTGGAGCAGCGTAGATAGGCTGACCGTTTGGGTGATTTACTTTGCATGGATGCTAAGTGGCCTTTTGTTGTCGAAAACAAATACCGTTCCAATGGCAACAGCATCCCAAGTGGAGCCCGGAAGCAAGCGTGTCGGACTGCTGTGAAGACGAGGCA
>CACPHA010000120.1 GCA_902633655.1 Paracoccaceae bacterium | reverse complement strand
CATGATGTTGTCGAAGATTGTGAAGGATGGACTTGGGCGGGTCTTGAAGCTGAGGGGTGCTCTGAAGAAATCATTCAGGCACTTAAGAGTGTGAGCAAAACACCAGAAGAAGAGGCGGAGTATAGAAACCTTCCAGAAGATAAAAAGCTGGGTCATTATCTTAAGTTTATAGAGCGCGCCAAAGCCGATAAAATAGGGCGTAATGTAAAAGCAGCAGATATTAGCGATAATTTAGATATCTCGCGGATTGATGATATAACGGAAAGCGATATCAATCGTCTTAATCGTTACAAGGCGGCACTCAAACTTCTAGGTACTTAGATCACATGCTTACAGCGAAACAAATGAAATTTGTGGAGGAGATCAGCGAAGGCGGCTCGCAGTCGAATGCCTATAGAAAGGCCTACGATGCGTCAAAGATGGCATCCAAGACGGTCTGGGAGGAATCCTCAAGGCTCAGGAAGCACCTCAAGGTTGCTGCAAGGATAATAAAGCTGGAGGCTGAGAAGGATGCTAGGCGGCGCATGCAGGCACTCTCACGAGAGGATAGAGTTCTGCAAGAATTAGAAAAGATTGCTTTTGGTGATGGGCCTGTAACCGGCAAGCTCAAAGCTATCGAGTTATTAGGCAAACATATTGAACTATTCACACCTAAGGAAGTGCCTGAAGTTGAGATGTGTGAGGAAGAGATTAGAACTGAAATCCAAAGGCGGTTGGAAGTTTTTCTAGATTAAAATCAGTTGTGCATCTTTGTACTGTTCGTGGAGGTTGTGGAGGATTATAGAGGGAACGAGGTAGTCTCTTAAGACACCAATTATTTCTACAAAGAGTTATTCTAACAAAGTTTATAGAATTTAGGGGTAAATTATGTTGCGATTTTTGACAATAATTCTGTTTTCAATAGTTTTGGTGAGTACTGCATCCGCGAGAAATAAAGTATCCATTTTGGAAAACAACGGTAAGTTATGTATTACGTCAAATAGCCTTCCGGATCATGAAATAGGCAGATTTCCCAATCGTGGAAACCCTCATTCAATTAAAGAGCAAAATATAAAACTTTGCGTTCCTATTGATCCAGTGAAAAGCGATAAAGCAAAGTACATTAAAGGTACTATTGGAGTAGCTATAAACGGCATCCAATTTCGCCCAAATACCGCAGGTTCATATGATCCTTCATCAAAAAGTGGTCACAGCCGAACTGGCGATAAGCGATGGACATTAGATATTTTTGGCGCAAAAAATAAATTGGGATTAGATGTAAATAATGGACATGTTGGCCCAAACGGCTTGTATCATTATCATGGCATAGCAAAACCATTAATAACAACTTTGAATAATTCCTTAATAGGTTATGCTGGTGATGGCTTCGAAATCCATTATTTGGGAAGTGAAGTTATCTCTGGATATAAGCTAAGGAGTGGGAACAGGCCTTCTGGCCCTGGTGGGCATTATGATGGAACCTATAATGAAGACTATGTATATGCTCCAGATCAAGGCGTATTAGATGAGTGCAATGGTGGTGATTTAAACGGAAAGTTTGTTTATTTTATAACGAATTTTTATCCCTTTGTTGGTAGATGCCTTTGGGGTAAAATCTCTTCAGATTTTGGCACAAATAGGCACTAATAATTTTAAAAAGCCCTTCTAGCTATCTAAGTAACAAATTAACATTCAAAAAAATACTATTGAACGGGTACGGCCTTAGTGAGTTTCGGAGCGGTTATTGTCGTTAGTGGAGGTTGTGGAACTTCTTTAAATTTATAGAGATAAAGGAGGGTGGTCGTTTAAAACATTCCACTTACTTCTGTACTGAGTTATTCTTGATCAAAGCAAATAATTAAAATTTCAAGGAGTAGTCATGTCTTTACACAAAAAGTTACTCGAAGCATGGGGGGATGCCAAAGCATATAGTGCGCTACACCATGAAGATTGGCAAATGAAGATGCATTCCAGTGGTTCAACTGTATCACTTTCAGATATGACCGACCGTTTGGATATGATATTTAAAAATGCAGATATTCAAAATATTCGCAAAGTTTATGAAAATGAAGACATTCTTGTTAGGCATTTTGTGGCGTCTTATCCAAACGGTACTAAGGATGCAACAATGCACGTAACTTTAAAAAAGGATGGTTTAATGTGGCGCACAGAAACGGGTGTGACGCCATTACCTTCAAAGGAATAAGTTGGTGCAACCTTTAGAATTTGGATATTTTTCTTACAAAGAACTGCTTGCACAAAGGAAAATTGTGCAAAGAGCAATGAGCAGAAGTCGTGACGCCCAAAAAGCGCAAAACATTATTGCTAGAATTGATGACGAACTGGAAGAAAGGCGGGCAATTAAGTTTTCACGCGCTGGAAAAAAGATACCGAAGATAAATTTCAATGATTAATCTTTTGCGCACGATACTCATGGAGTTAATGACAACTAATATTGGCACTGATAATTTTTGTCTTACATGAATGGAGTTCTTAATAACCGTTGGTTGATGCTTGTCTTATTTTTTCTGACAAGATTATCTATGGGTTTCCAATTTCAAAGCTTAGGATCAGTCGGGCCTGATTTAGTCAGCGGTGTGGGTCTTTCAAATTTTGAACTTGGTTCACTGATTGGGCTTTTTATGCTTCCTGGTTTATTTTTGGCATTCCCTGGCGGCTATTTGGGAGGTTACTTCAGAGACAAGTCAATCATTTCATTTGGCCTCATGTGCCTTTGTGGGGGTGGTTTAATCGTTGTAGCTTCCAATGATTTCAACATAATGTCGCTTGGTAGAATTGTTTGTGGCGTCGGTTTCGTATTGACCACGATGTATTTCAGTAAAGTCACGATAGACTGGTTTGAGGGGCGCGAATTAGCAACGGCTATGGGCATTTTGATAATAAGCTGGCCTGGTGGCATTGCTTTGAGTCAGGCTATTCACCCATTAGTTTCGTTAGAGGCAGGCTGGAGAGTGGCAGTGTCCACTGCAAGTATTTTTTGCTCTGGAAGTGCTGTTGCTTTTTACGTCCTTTACAAACCACCAGAACTCATACAGTCGCACTCCAGGCCAATTAACCAGGAAAATAAACTTTCAAAAGAAGAGTGGCATAGGACTATTTTAGCTGCATTATCCTGGGCTTTTTATAACGCTGGCTATTTAGTTTTCCTCAGTTTCGCTTCTTTGGCGCTTATAGAGGTTGGCGTGTCGACTTTGACTGCGGCTGCTGGACTTAGCTTCTGCAGCTTTCTAATCATGTTATCAATCCCATTCGGTGGATTTTTGGCGGACAAATTTTCACTGCACGCAGTCATTGTTTTTTTGAGCAGTTTAATTGCTATTACATCGCTGTTACTTCTACCTTTTGGGACATTTTGGGCAACATTAAGTTTCTTATTTGGAGCCTTTGGCATGTCTGCTGGTGGAATAATTATAGCCCTTTCTGGTCGGGCAATGCCTGCAAATCGCAGAGCCTTTGGACTGGGTATTTTCCAAACTGTATATTTCTTTTTTGCAGCGGCGTCTCCAATATTAGCTGGATGGCTTTATGACTATGTGGGAAATTCTAAACTTGCTCTTGCGTTTGCGGCTTTGCTTTTCTTTTTTGCGTGGCTAACTTACTTCTCCTTCACGAAAATTTGTAAAAAAGCTGAAGCAAACATGGAAGGCTGATCTCATGCGCACCTTACTCATAGTATTACTGATGAAGCTTGCTACGCAGGTGAGGATCGGAGAAGGTAACTCTCTAGGTACAACCCTTTATAAGCCATAATTGAAAAGTTTGAGACTTTGGCTTGCCCAGTTTTCTGAGGTTTATGAGCAAAGTTTTTATTTAGTGTATGATGTCGAGTTTTTAAACTAATCAAGAGAATAGTTACCCTATTTCCGACTCCACATATTTCTGCATGATGTTATTCTGAGGCAAATAGTGGGAGAATATAAATAATGAAAAAACATTTTATGTGTACGCATACTTTCTTGGATGCGAAGGCAAAGCAAGCATTTGAGGATGCGTCAAAAAATATGACTGACCGGGAGATTTTTGAAATGATGAAGGGCGAACGCGCTGAAATGCTCGGCCATTGGCGTGGTGAAGATGATTTTTTCTTTTGCCATTGGTTTGCAGAGGATGACGATGCGATAATCGAACACCTAGATAAAGTGGGCTTTAATGCGCTGATGATTACAATGCCCAATGAAATGCCAATTTACATGTCGAACCATAAAATCACGGATAAAACAGCTGAGGAGATGGAAAAGGTAAATTAACCCATTCTATAAACGGTAGCGAAGACGGATACGAGCAAAGGAACGTGCTTTCTAAAACCATGTCTCCTACCGCTGTAGAGGAGGCTCAGAGCATGGCCTTAAAGTGCCTTCAGACTTCCTACCGGGATTGCGGTCTTTCCATTCAAGCAACACATGAAAAGGTGGCAACAAAAGAGAAGATCATTCCTGAAAAATTCACCCCAACTTCTTCAGAACTCAGATCATATTTTATTAGTCAAACCCAATTGAATAGAAAACAAATTCAGTATGCTTTGAAAGAGCTAGGACATTACGCAAGTTCTATAGATGGAATTTGGGGAAAAGGAACGAGCCGCGCTTTGCAAGAGTTTTTGGGTGAAGAGGGTAATATTGAAAACCTAGACGACATTTATTCGACGTTAGTTGCGAAGGTTAATGTCCCGTCAAAGTTTGCGGAACCAAAGCGCCAAGTAGTAACGAAACAGCCTACAAAAACAGTCAACACTGCAAAACTCACAGGTGATGTTAGGGTTTGTGCAGATTACGGCTTCAC
>CACPHA010000119.1 GCA_902633655.1 Paracoccaceae bacterium | reverse complement strand
AAACAGCAAATTTTTGAGACAGATCATCAACTGAAGGAAATAACCTTACTCCTGCGTCGTTCAGGTAGCCTTGTGTGAACTCTGTTTTGGGATTGAAGTGTTTATTCATAATTATTTCTGTTCAAGCTCCAACGTTTATTTAATTTACTTTCTAACAGGCAAGTTATCGGAGTGGATTTATGCTTTTTTGAACGCAAAATTTCATTTGTATTTGATGCAAGCTGAGACTAAACCTTCGCTAAGGTAGTAATAGTGATCACAATTTTAAACTTAAATATTTGTGATCACAAGGCATTAAAATCGTATCTATCCCTGCTGCTAACTCAGGTAAATGGTATGCTGCTAATGTGAGTAACAATGCACCTAAAGCCAGACTGATAAATGCACCTAAAAATTGGAGTATGGTCGGTTTTTCTTACAGGAACTCTTTAATTCCACCATCAAGTAGGCATAGATACATCCATGTGTGGACGTATGGCGATAACTCTGCCCCCTGAAGCAATGGCGCAATTGTTTAACGCGACGCCAGCAAATGATCTGCCGCCCGTGCCAAACTACAATGTCTGTCCCAATGTTAACATCCACACAGTTACCTCTGACGGCGGCACACGGCACCTAAAAGCCATGCGCTGGGGGTTCCTGCCGCGTTGGTACAGGAAGCTTGCAGGCGGTCCTCTGCTCATCAATGCGCGCTCTGAGACTATTGCTGAGAAGCCTGCTTTCCGTGAAGCGTGTAGGCACCGAAGGTGCTTAATTCCTGCAGACGGTTTCTATGAATGGGAACGCAAAGAAGGTGAGAAACCTATACCTTATCGTGTAGTGAGAGCAGACGGGCAGCCGATGGCAATGGCTGGCGTTTGGCAGGAATGGGAAAAAGATGGGAACCGCATAACTAGCTGCGCGATCGTTACTACAGGCGCAAACGCCAAAATGACAGAAATCCACCATAGGCTACCTGTTATACTTGGCCCTAACGAATGGCCGCTTTGGCTCGGAGAGGCTGGCAAAGGTGCTGCAACATTGATGCAGCCCGTTGCGGATGATGTGTTAAATTTGCAGAGGGTTAGCAGTGCAATTAATTCTAATCGCGCCTCAGGAGCAGAACTCTGGAACGTCATTGAGAAAGGTGTAGATTAGACAAGCTAAAAGAGGCCCAACCGTAATGTGAGTTTTAAATATATAAACACTAGCTGCCATAACTTGTAAGGAGGGTGTATGCAGTTTCGGCCCAACACCAATCGTTAAAGAGTTAAGACTTTAGGAGAACAGGGGCTCTCTCCTTACAAGATCACAGATAAGATGGAGATATCTCGTATGTCTGCCCATCGCATGGGAAAGGAATTACGCCTGAACTTATCCAAGAAATGAAACTCCTTTGTACTGAAAAGGTTAATGAGTTGAATGGATTTTATGCGGATCAATTCGGTTCGAAAGATGTCACGCTTGGCTATAAACCAATGGGAATTGAGATAGCAGATCAAATTGGTGGTGAAGTAGATTTATTGTGCGCCTCTGTCGGAACAGGCGGTGCACTGATGGGAACTCTCTACGGTTTAAATGAATCAGGGCTATCTCCTAAAACAGTGGCTCTAGAGCCGCTTAAATCTCCATTATTGACCAAAGGGAAGGGTGGTTCTCATAAAGTTGAAGGTATAGGAGTCGGTTTTTATCCACCATTTTTAGATAAACAAAAAATTGATGAATTTCTTGCTATCGATCAAGAAGAAGCCTTTGCCATGAAGAATTTACTTGCTTCTCAGCACGGTATTTTTTGCGGTACTTCAACGGGTTTAAACGTTGTGGGTGCAATCCAATTAGCAAAAAAAATGTCTCCAAACGAAAACGTAGTCACTTTAAGTTGCGATAGTGGCCTAAAATATTTAGACTAATTGGCTTATTCAGGTCAAAACACTGGATCAAAGATAATCTTTCAAATTGTCCCATTCTTCAGGTTCTAAGCCATATTCTGAGGGTGCAGTGACAAATCTTATCTTACGCTTAGCGCCGTAACTTATGTGATTTGAATGTTGCAAAAGGTCTCTAAAGGGTATACCCGGCGGTGCTCGCTCAACTTCTATTCCATATTCAAGCTTAACATTTATGGTACCATTTTTCGATTGGCTGAAATTTTTAAGTCAAATATTATTAAAAAAATGAACGGAGTCAGAAGAAATGAACAAAAAACCGGATTTAGCTGCACTATTTGGCGCGACAGACGCTGATACTTTTCTGGGATTAGAGGCTTGTAAAAATTATGATAAAATTCATGCATCTTCCGCATTTATTGGAGCGCCATGTGCTACGCCTTACGGTTCAGTTGGAGCATACGCTCGAAATGGACCTGGGTCGCTTCGTAAAGCCATTGGCTCTCTAACAGCAAATATTGAGCGTCATAATTTCGATCTGGATGGGCCAACTTTCCCTGGTGGAACCAAACGGGCGGTAGATTGTGGTGATCTTCCTTGGAGTGAAACGGATTTTGCATCTAACAGAGCTACGATACGTGAAGCTATTTCAACAATTGTTTCTCGCGGAGTTGTGCCCATCCTAGTTGGAGGAGATGACTCAATTCCAATCCCAATGCTGGCTGCAATGGGTGAAACGGGCAAAAAATATACCATTCTTCAAGTTGATGCGCACATTGATTGGCGTGAAGAACACATGGGAGAGAGCATGGGTTTATCTTCAACAATGAGACGCGCTTCAGAAATGGGCCATATCGAAAAAATTATTCAGGTAGGCGCGCGGGGCATAGGTTCTGGACACACCAGTGACTTTGAGGATGCCTTGGCATGGGGCGTTAAATTTTTCACAGGGAGTGATCTTCACCGAAAAGGGCTGCAACCTGTATTAGAACAAATAGAAGCAGCGGATAATGTTATCCTTTGCATCGACATTGATGCAATGGACCCGTCCATTGCTCCTAACACTATTGGGCGAGCACCTGGAGGCTTAAATTATTATCAGGTTCTTGAGCTTATTTTTGAAACCGCCAAACGCGCGCGTATCGCTGCAGTCGATTTTGTTGAAATTCTACCTGAGATGGACATTGACGGCATAGGTGCACTTAATATTTCAAGATTAATAGCAGCAACCATGGGCATAATCGCTCGTCAAAAAGCTAACATTTTATAATTGTGGCTCTAGCACTAAAATATAAGCTTACTTGGCTTGTTTAAAAGTGGAAGATCATGACAGGCCAAATTTATATTATCCGGGCAGCACGTGTATTCTGGAAAAATCAAACACCGGTTATGCGCGGGATTGTTTTGATGTGCTTATCCACGGTTGCGTTTTCAGTCATGCATGGACTGGTTAGCTTCGTCTCGGAGGTACTGCCTCCATTTCAGATTGCTTTCTTCCGAAATATATTTGGACTAGCTTTTCTTTTACCAATCCTGATACGTTCTCGATTTTTGATCCTTCGCACTAAGAACATTGGTTTGCACGTATTACGGGGCCTAATCAATCTTGCAGTTATGTTAATGTTTTTCACCGCACTCTCGATTACACCTCTCGCAAAGGTTACTGCTCTTAGCTTCACCGCACCTATCTTCATGGCCGTACTCGCTGTTTTGGTGCTGGGAGAACGCTTTCGCATCTACCGATGGGGCGCTATTTTTTCAGGTTTTATTGGTATGTTAATTATCTTACGCCCAGGCCTCATTGCAATCGACAAGGGCGCACTTTTGGTCACGGCAGGTGCAGCCCTTTGGGCTGTCGCAATGATCATTATCAAGATCCAATCGCGTACTGAGTCAAGTGTAACAATTGTTGCCTATATGGGGATTTTTCTGGGTGTTTTCTCAATTATACCAGCGTATTTTGTTTGGCAGCCATTTGGGCTTCAGACAATGGGATTGCTGGTTCTAATTGGTCTATCAGGTACAATTGCACAAATCGCGATAAGCCAGTCGCTTAAGGAAGCCGATCCGACAGCCATTATGCCTTTCGACTTTCTTAAATTAATCTGGACTACCATGATTGGCGCTTGGTTCTTCTCAGAGGTTCCCGACATATTTACTTGGATTGGAGCTACGGTCATATTTTCATCTGGATTTTTCATCGCAATGCGTGAACGACGCATAAGTATTTCCGCGGCATCAGGAGATAATAAATCTTAATATCTTTACAAATTTACATAAACGAAAGCAAAGATCATTTAATGTTGACTAAACAGAAAAAGCAGGCAGCATTTTTTCCGAAAACAAGTGTGATTGAGTTAGTGTGAAGCTGTGACTATCTATGTAAAATTATTTACTGCAGGTTACGGGTTCTCGGATATAATGTAACGAATTTAAATACATTTAAGGTGCGAACAAAGCCTTTGGAGAAGGATTTTCATGATGAACAAAAAAATATATGATATATCTATCCAACTGGCTGCAGTACTTGAAGCGCAAAAAACTGCACAGCTTCAAGAGGGATCGCCTTCTGTCGAAGTACGCTCAGACCGCTTAAGCCGGGCAATTGATATACTTCTGACCAACAAAACCCAATTACAGGACGCCATGATTTCAGATTTTGGGCACAGATCGCGAGATCTAACAAACTTTGCCGATATAGCTTCTTCGGTCAAGGCACTGCGACATGCGCGCAAACATATGAGATCTTGGATGTGTGCCAGTCGTCGGCACCTTGAGTTTCCTCTTGGCCTGATAGGTGCTTCTGGCAAAGTAAAGTACCAGCCGAAGGGCGTTGTTGGACTAATATCCCCGTGGAATTTTCCAATTAACTTGACTTTCGCACCCTTGGCCGGAATCCTTGCCGCTGGCAATCGGGCCATGATAAAGCCCTCAGAATTTACTCCGGCTACCTCTGCCCTGTTGGCAAAACTAGTTGATCAAACGTTTAATGAAGAAGAGTTATTCCTGATTACAGGCGAGGCTGATGTGGCTGCAACCTTTGCGTCCCTGCCGTTCGATCACCTGCTGTTCACTGGCTCTGCAATAATCGGCAAAAAAGTGATGATGGCGGCATCGGAAAACTTGGTGCCCGTGACGCTTGAACTGGGTGGAAAATCTCCGGTTATTATTGGTGAGTCTGCAGATGTTTCCAAAGCTGCAATATCAATAATG
>CACPHA010000118.1 GCA_902633655.1 Paracoccaceae bacterium | reverse complement strand
TTCATAGTTGATGGAATCCGAATGACAACTGCGGGTGGCACATCTTCAATTGATCTTATGTTAAAAATCATAGCCGATGATCATGGCGAAGAGCTCGCAAACGCTGTAGCTGATCAGATGATTTACAGCTCAATCCGTACAGACCAGGATACACAGCGTCTTTCAGTGCCAACGCGGATTGGCGTGCGACATCCAAAACTTAGCCTAGTTATTCGGATGATGGAGGAAAATATAGAGGAACCAATCAGCCCCTCATTACTCGCCAAAGATGTGAATATGTCCACGCGACAGCTTGAACGTTTATTCCGCCGGTATCTTAATCGTAGTCCTAAGCGATATTACATGGAACTGCGCTTACAAAAAGCGAGAAATCTCCTGATGCAAACAGATATGAGCGTCATCAACGTAGCGCTTGCTTGCGGATTTGCTTCGCCATCGCATTTTTCAAAATGCTATAGATCGCACTACCAGAAAACCCCATACAGAGAACGCGGAAGCCATACTTCACTGTCAAAAAAAAATATTTAAACATAAACACACTGTTTGGCTGAATTATTACAAGTAATAGAAATAGTAGTATGCCTTTGGGGCACTTATTAAAGAACGCATATTCGGATCTCTAGCCTTATACTACCCCCCGCGCAGTTTTTGCATCAAGTAGATCTCGCTCTCCTCGGATACGGAGGTCGTCAAATCGCTAGAAATAATCTTGCCATCCACCGCAACACTAACGCCCGCCGCAATTGGCGCTTTTAACTCAGGATATGCATTCTGCAGGCCATCGAGGACCTCACGAATGTTGGAAGCCTCGATATCAACTGCCTCTTTTCCATCCGTTAAGGACCGTAGTCCCGACCAGAGATATACCTTAACCATCCTTTAAGGATTTTAATGCCGCTACGATACGAGGTGGTGACATTGGCAGCTGCTTCATACGGATTCCAGCTGCGGCTGAGACAGCATTTGCTATAGCCGCTAACGGTGGGCAAATAGAGGTTTCCCCTACACCTCGAACACCATAAGGATGACCTGGATTAGCAACTTCCACTATAACGGTGTCGATCATCGGAAGATCGGAAGCCAGTGGAATACGATAATCAAGAAAACCCGCATTTTGAAGACGACCATCATCGCCGTAAATATACTCTTCGTTCAATGCCCAGCCAATTCCTTGAGCCGCGCCGCCTTGGTACTGACCTTCGACATAGGTCGGGTGGATTGCCTTTCCTGCATCTTGAACAACGGTGTAACGTACAATTTTTGTTTTTCCAGTCGCATGGTCGACCTCAGCATCCACAATATGTGTTGCAAAACTTACGCCAGCACCTTCAGGTGTAGCTTCAAAGTGGCCAACAATTGGCCCGCCTGTTGCACCCATATTGGCTGTAATCTTATGCAATGGCAAAGGATCAAAATCTCCAGCATTTGCTCCCGATGGTACAGCGCAGCCATCTTCCCACTTGACTGCATCCTCAGGAATGTCCCATTTTTGTGCGGCACGTTTGCAGAGTTTGTGTACAACATCTTTGGCCGCTTTAATTGTCGCCAGGCCAGATGCATACGTTACGCGGGAACCGTGACTAATTTCATTATAACCAAGAGTCGCTGTATCAGCTATGGTACAGCGGATATGTTCATATGGGATGCCGAGCTCTTCAGCTGCCATGAGTGCCATTGAAGCACGACTGCCGCCAATATCAGGCGTCCCAACTGATATTTGGGCCGTTCCATCCTCAGAAAGCGCCAGTGAAACAGCAGTTTCTCCTCCGTGATTAAACCAAAAACCACAGGATATTCCCCGTCCCTGACCGTCTTTCAAAGGAGTACTGTAATGGTCATGGGCTTTTGCAGCCTCCAATGTTTCAATAAGACCAATGTCCTCAAAGCGCGGGCCAAAACTCGCCTTAGTTCCCTTATGTGAAGCATTTTTAAGACGAACTTCAATGGGATCAAGTCCAAGTGCCTTACATAAGTCGTCAATTACTGACTCAACAGCAAATGCAGCCATCGGTGAACCGGGCGCTCGATAGGCTGCTTGCTTGGGTCGATTGGCCATCACATCGTAGCCAATCTGCCGCACATTTTCGAGTGCATAGGGTGCAAAAGCACACATTGCGGTGAACTCAGCCGGTGCTCCGGGAAAAGCTCCCCCCTGCAGCCGGAATACTCCACTGGCCGCAGTGATGGTCCCGTCCTTTTTCATACCAATCTTGACATCCATAGATGTCGAAGAGGTAGGGCCAGTGGAACGAAACACCTCTGAACGGCTCATAACAATTTTCACTGGCTTGTTTGCTTTACGTGATAGAGCTAAAGCAACTGGCTCTATAAAAACGGTCGTCTTTCCACCAAAACCTCCGCCAATTTCAGAGGCGGTAACACGTAGTTGACTTGTTTCCAAATTTAACAAAGCCGCACACATTTTCTGAGCATACCAATGCCCTTGGGTTGTGCACCATAAATCACCCTTACCGTCATTTCCAAGACTTCCAAGGCAAGCATGGGGCTCAATATATCCCTGATGCGTGGCTTCTGTTTTGAAACTGTCTTCAATAACTAGGTCTGCTTTAGAAAACCCTTCATCAACATCGCCATGGCCACTTTCGTGATAACGCACAACGTTTGGATGAAATCCGTCTGGTACCGATTTGTCAGCTGCTCCTTCACGAATAACCGGAGCGTCTTTTTCCATCGCTTTATCGACATCGGTAACATGATCTAACAAATCATAATCTACACGAACCAGTTTAATTGCATCGCGCGCTATTAGGGCCGATGTCGCTGCTACAGCAGCCAAGGCGTGACCATCGTAAAGCACTTTTTCTCCAGCCATCACATTTTCCAAAACATTCCAGGTCTCACCATTGAGCCCAGACTCAAAGTGAACATCGGTTGCAAAGTCCTTTCGTGTCACTACCGCTTTTACGCCCTTCATAGCTTCGGCTGCACTCGTGTCGATTTTATTGATACGTGCGTGCGCATGCGGTGAACGCAAAATTGCACCATGCAACATGCCTGGTGCTGTCATATCTGCACCAAACTTTGCGCGTCCTGTAACCTTATCTACGCCATCAGGTCTATCAGGCCGTGTTCCTACAAACTTAAAGCCATTCGATTTTGCATTGTCTAAAGCCATTAACCAGCCTCCCGCATATCAGCCGCCGTATCCATGATCGCTCTTATGATTTTGTCATAACCTGTGCATCGACAGAGGTTTCCCGCAAGCCAATATCGAACCTCTGTTTCTGTTGGATTTGGATTGCGTTCCAAAAGATTTTTAGTGGCCATCAAAATACCGGGCGTACAGATGCCGCATTGAAGTGCCGCATATTTAATAAATTTTTCTTGAAGTGGATGAAGATCTTGCCCTTGAGCAATACCCTCCACTGTGTCAACTGTTTGGCCTTCGACTTCCACGCCCAAAACTAAGCAAGCACAAACCAGCCTACCTTCAAGCACTACAGAACAAGCACCACAATCTCCAGTTCCACAGCCCTCTTTTGATCCGGTAAGGTGTAATTTGTCCCGAAGACAATCAAGTAATGTTTCGCGTGGATCGCAAAGAAAATCGACTTCATCTCCATTGACTTTTGTCCTGACATGGATGTTGTTCATTTCTAAACTCCTGCTCGCTGATAAGCAATTTTAGCGGTACGTTCGGCCAGCACACCGGCTATATGTGTCCTATATTCAACGGTGCCTCGCCTATCAGTTATAGGATTGCAAGCAGCACTTGCAGTAGCCGCAAGTTTGTGAAGTGTATCATCGTCGAGCTGTTTGCCTATCAGAATGTCAGCAGCACTATCCACTTTAAAAACCGTAGGAGCCACTGCACCAAGTGAGATGCGTGCTGAAACTATAAAACCGTCAGCACTCAGTTGAAGCCAAACCCCACAACCAACCACAGCAATATCCATTTCAGTTCGAGGAATAAAACGTAAATATGCATCGGAGGATTTATTTTTTTTGGCTGGGACTATAACATTTTTTACAACATCACCCTTTTGAAAGTTAGTCTTTCCGGGGGAGCGTGGAACATCGGCTACTTTCATAATTCTTTCGCCATTAGGAGACTGGACCGCCACACTGGCATCCGCAGCGATGAGAGCAGGTACAGTGTCTGCAGCAGGCGATCCGTTGCATAAGTTTCCAACAAGTGTTGCCCGCCCCTGAATTTGGGTTGATCCAATCAGGTCTACAGCTTCAACTATCCCAGGCCATTCTGATTTCAGTTCTTCATTCTCATTCATTTCCGCCCCTGAAACAGCTGCGCCAATATTCCAATCTCCATTGGCAGAACGATTGATGGCCTTTGCGCCCTCAATGTTTTTTATGTCTATCAAATTATCCGGTGTAAATATGTCCGAACGAAGTTGCACGAGTACATCAGTACCTCCAGCAAGAAAGCGTGTGCTGCCTGGTGCATTTGCTGAAATTTCTGCCGCAGCGTGAAAACTGTCTGGTGAATGATATTTCATCCTGCCTCGAATCTTTAGATTACAAGTTCAATATAAAAAAAGATTAAGGATAAAATCTCACTTGTAAATCACTTCCACATCTTAGAGCGCGATCATATTATTAACTTTCTGATTTCGCACTAATTTTTTCGGGGATTCAAATGAAAGAGTTCCATTAAATTCAGAAACATCAAAAATCGTGGCGCTTTGATTCAATCAGACTTGCACTGCTTTTGCAACTTCTGCTGCAAAGTCTTCTTCCTTTTTTTCAATACCTTCACCCACTTCATAGCGGACAAACCCGGTTACTTCGACGCCAGCCTCTTTAGCGGCCTGCTCTACCGTTTGATCAGGATTAATCACAAAACTCTGACCCAGCAACGTTACTTCAGCCATAAATTTTTTCATACGACCGGTTATCATTTTTTCAATTACTGACTCGGGTTTGCCCGACTCACGTGCCTGCTCTGACAAAACATTTCTCTCACGCTCTACTATAGCAACATCGAGGTCATGTTCACTTAAAGATTGGGGGTTTGCCGCCGCGATGTGCATAGCAACTTGCTTTCCAAATTCTGCGTTTTCCCCACTAAGTGCGACTATTACTCCTATTTTACCCATTCCCGTTGTCACGGCATTATGAACATAGGATTCAATATGTGCTCCACTGATTTTATTCATCCTCCGAAGTGACATATTTTCGCCAATAGTCGCGATTTTAGAAGTTAAGGTTTCAGCAATCGTTTTGCCGTCAAGTTCTGCGCCGGCCAACTCTTCAATACTATCAACGGATAGTGCTGCCTTTGTAAAAGAGCCAACCATTGATTGGAATTCGGAATTCTTGCCAACAAAATC
>CACPHA010000117.1 GCA_902633655.1 Paracoccaceae bacterium | reverse complement strand
GTTTGGAAATTTCGACTACCTATGCTTGAAGAGGCTTTGGCCAGGCTTGACAAATCGATGGCAGCGCGCCCACTTCAGGGGGTGAGTGATTTACAAGCGCTTGGCGCAGATGATCCAGCTTCGAAAGAGATGTGGGAGCATCACCGTAGCTGGTTAACAAGCGAGTTAAAAAAAATGAGTGCTGTGGCACCTGATGTCACTTTATCTGCTCAGGATCCGTTTGGCCTCCGTTACTTCGCACTTCTTATCTTTAGCCTAGGACTAATTTTTGGATCAATTTCGAATCTAAATAATCTTTCCAATCAAAAGAGTACAAAAAAAGATTTAATGGTCAATATTCCACAGTGGGAGGGTTGGATAATGCCTCCCAGATACTCCGCTCTGCCAACGCTTTATCTTAATGATATCGTAGATTATCCTAAGCTGGCCGTTTTGAAAGGTAGTACGGTGGAAGTGCATCTTTATGGAGAAAGTGGTAGTTATACTCTTAGAGAGACACTCTCTGATCGAAATTCCCAACCTGCGTTAAAAGAAAAACCAAAACAGATTTTTCAAGTAGTTCAAGCAGGCAGGATCGATATTAAAGGACCTACCTCAGCGAAGTTTGATATTGCTTTAAGCCCAGATGATCCGCCGTTGGTGTCATGGGACGGTAAATTTGAAACCAATCATCATGGCGAAAGCACATTTTCGTTCAAAGCCAGTGACGATTTTGGTGTGGTTTCGGGACTAGCGCAGGTTGATCTAGATATCGCGAATCTTGAGCGTAAATACGGGCTTACCGCTTCTCCGAGGGAAAATAGTCCGATACTAAGTGACCTACCTTTACCATTTAACGGCCCGCGCCTGGAATTTACCGGCAAAGTAGTCAAAGATTTTTCCAAATCTGTTTGGGCGAACCTTCCTGTCAAGATAACGCTAATGGCGAAAGATGCTGTTGGCCAAATGGGAAAGTCTGTGCCTGTTGTAACAAGTCTTCCCGGCCGAAAGTTTTTTGATTCCCTGGCCGCAGCATTGGTTGAACAGCGACGTGATTTGCTTTGGTCAGATTTTAATGCTCCGAGGGTCGCAAAAGTTTTGCGGGCTATGATAAACGGAGATAAAGATATTTTTCGCAAAGAAACAGATTATTTGCGATTACGTTTTATTATCGCACGTCTTGAGGCTGCGTTGCATAATAGTCTTTTAGACTATCATCGCGATGAGTTGGCTGAAGCTCTTTGGGTTTTAGCACTATCAGTCGAGGAGTTTGACGTTGATAGCGCGCTTGAAAGAATGCGCCGGGCGCAGGAGCGATTAGCCCAAGCGATGAAAAATGGAGCTTCCAAGGAAGATATTGCTGAATTGATGCGTGAATTAAGTCGAGCAAATCTAGATTATCTGCGTCAGCTTTCAAGCAATACTGCGCGCGATGTTGATAAAAGTCGTCAGGGAGTGCCAGAAGGCGAAACTATGACACTTTCGCAAAATGACATACAGGACATGATGGAGCGAATTCAAAATCTGATAGAGGAAGGTCGTGTCGCGGAAGCGCAGAAAGCCTTGCAAGAACTTCAAGCAATTATGGAAAATATGCAGATTGCTGAAGTGGGGGGGGGGGAGAAGGATCGCAGGATCAAGAAGCGACTGAAGGCTTGGTTGACACACTGCGCGAACAACAAGGGCTCTCAGATGAAGCATTTAGGCGGCTTCAAGAATTATTCGAAAGCCAGCAAAATGGACAGGGAAATCGCCAAGGTGGAGATGGGACAGAGCTTATTGAAAGAAACGGAATGGCGAACCGCCAGGGCTCTCTTAGAGAACGGTTAGAATCGCAGCGCAAAGCTTTGCCAGGCTTTGAGTACGGAGTAGGCCCGCTTGCAAAAAAATCGCTAAAAGAAACTGAAGAAGCGATGCGCCGAGCTGAAAAATCCTTGGAGGAGGGAGACTTTTCAGGTGCGCTGGATGACCAAGCCGAAGCAATGGATAATTTAAGAGATGTTGTTCGAAGCTTGTCCGAGTCAATTGCTGACAATGAAGGGCGTGGTGCCGAACAAGGGACGTCTAATCGACCTATAAGTCCGAGAGATCAAAGTGATCCGCTAGGACGCTTGGGTGGTATCGGTTCTAAGCAAATGGACCAGAAAAATGATCTTGCAGTTCAGGGTATGGCGAAACGCGCACAAGAGTTATTCGAAGAAATTCGCCGTAAAACAAGTGAATTGGACCGCCCTGTTGATGAAAGAACCTATTTAAAGAAACTTATAGATAAATTCTAAGTAATTTCAATTTGGTACTGAGAGTGGAATTCAAGGCGTTTATCGGCGAATTCCCAGTCTCTTAATCAATTCTTGATAACGGCTTTCTTCAACACCTTTGACATAATCCAGCAATCTACGGCGCTGTGCCACCAATTTCAAAAGGCCTCGCCGGGAGTGGTTATCTTTTTTGTGTGTTTTAAAGTGCTCGGTTAGCGTTGCGATGCGGGAAGTCAGTATTGCTACCTGTACTTCGGGTGAACCTGTATCGCTTGCTTTTGTGGCGAATTCTGCAATCACTTTTGCTTTTTCTTCTGCAGTAATCGACATCGGGGTCTCCTTTTAAATCAGAGGTTATGGTTTAAGCCGGGATGTCGTCCAGCAAAACCTTTTGGAGAAAGTACCAATTATTTAAACTTGAGCGTTTCATATAGGACGATTCAGAGTTAAAGGAAAGTAAAATAATAAGTCTTAATTTTTCACTTCTTGATTTAAGCGAAGCCGTCATTGGCAGTTGGTCCTTTTCGAATTCAGCTACGCCAACAGGTTAAGCGCACGGCACGCAGAAAATAAAACGGCGGTTCCTATCATCCATAAAGGAGAGCTAGAAGGAGCTCATTTTACCTGGAGTTGAATGGAGTGAAATAAGTATAAGCTATTTATTGATATTTTCCAAATTTCAGTGATGTGATTAACGGCCTCTCTCTATCTCAGAAATGATTTTTAAGGCCCAATCGCCAAGGATTGGCACAAATTCGATTTTTGCTAAAAATTGCAGCAAAATATAGACTAGGATTGTTGCACCGATGACAGTCCCGAGGCCAAAGGCAAGTCCACGAATGAAATTGTACCAGAGAAGACGCCATTTGGAATTATAAACCCGCAAAAGATTATGACTATTTAGCATTTCAATTGCTTTGGAAAGCCGCTTTATTTCTTTCTGTTCGTCAACCATTTAAATATTCCACCGCTCAGGTTGTTGACTGTAGCTGATATAAAGCGGATGCTTTGGTTGTCCTGCTTTACTAAGACCCAAATGAAAAATGGGTTTGCCGATCGATGCAAGTAAAAGTTTGACCTTTTCACCACGTTTTAGATGCGAGCCGTGGTTTCCCCATGCAGCAATTGTTACATCAGCCCACAAGCAGCCTTTTATTATTGTCGCATCGTTATCGGGACCAATTGGATCATTTACTATGCACATTTTTTTAGGTTCTGTTTCACGCCAGGCAAAGATATTAGTAACACAAAAGGCTCCGAAACCAAGCGCATTTGCGCGTCTTTGACAACGCTCGACTGTTGGGTCGTTTTGCATTTCAGTCGCGGTAGAGGGGTTCAGCATCACGAAGTGCATTTTTTTTCCAACACCGTTCCAGACGCGTGTCAGACTATAGCGGTAAAATAGGCATTTGGAATAAAGTGCCCTCGACCGTAGATCTTCATTTTGATGGCTCTTTTCGATCATAAAGATGTTTTGGTCAGAAAAGGCTTTTTTAAGCAAGAGATTTGTGGCCAAAATTAAATCATACTATTTACAGATGTTCTGGCGCAACGCCCTAACTTGACCCAGTTGGGTCATTTTCAAAAATATAGCGTGTATGCCTATAAAATCTTCTCATAGCTAGTTTTCGATAAAAACTATTTATTCTTAATGCCTGTACAAAACTTGTAAAAAACTTGCTTTGCTTTTTTATAATACAGATTTTTTATGCAAGTTTGGTGGCAGATTTTATTAAGTTAAAAGGACATTTTGATCGAGAGTTCGTCAGTGGACATGGTTTTAAGGAAAAGTTGCCTTCAGTGCAAAGAGTGTTTTAGTAAAATAATATCTTCAAGGCTTCTATTCTGGTATATTCATAGATCTTAATAAAACACTTGACTGGATCAGAGACAATCTCTTTGACTCTATTTGAATAATAAAAAAAATTCGCTCTACATAACGCTTCGCCAAGATCGCTAATTTCTCAATCTTCTTTATTTCATATACTTAGGATGTGT
This sequence comes from Paracoccaceae bacterium, assembly GCA_902633655.1. Classification (GTDB taxonomy): domain Bacteria; phylum Pseudomonadota; class Alphaproteobacteria; order Rhodobacterales; family Rhodobacteraceae; genus LFER01. The sequence continues at coordinate 1,079 of CACPHA010000117.1, read as the reverse complement.
GCGAAGGTTGAGGATTTGTGTTTTTTGAATTTTTTTGTAAGTTGTTGGCAGAAATACCCGGATTGGGTGCAAATATCCAGAACGATATTCTCCTATAGCGATTGGCTCGTCTTGGTAAGAAGCCCAGCAGGTATCACCATAATCTGCATCGCCAGCAACCACTGATGCAGGGTTGCCATTACGTAATTTTTGAACGCTTTCCGAAGGACATTCCAGTTTAGGTAGGCCTGCTAGCCCTCTCTCAAGCGGATATATGTAGTGTTGTAGCTTGGACGTTTTTGCTAGTTGATCAACTAGTTCAAAATCGATGCAGTGCGCGTTATCAAAAGGGCCAGACCAGGTTCTCCGAAGTCGCTGCACGTGGCCATAACAACGAAGTGTTTTGCCAATATCGCGTGCAATCGAGCGAACGTATCCGCCCTTTCCACAGATTATTTCTAATTCTACATGATCCCTATCCGGCCTTTTGAGCATAAGGAGGTTTTTAACATAGAGGGGTCGTGAGGAAAGGGCAAAAACCTTGCCTTGGCGTGCGAGTGCGTACGCACGTTCACCATTAATTTTTACAGCTGAGAATTTAGGTGGATATTGTTCAATATCACCAATAAACCGACCTAAAGCCTCTTGTATCTGTTCATTAGTTGGGCGTATTGAACTTTCAGAAATAACTTGGCCTTCATCATCATCTGTGCTTGTAGCCACTCCGAGACGCACTGTGAATTCGTAGCATTTCAACGAATTTGTCACATAAGGGACGGTCTTTGTCGCTTCGCCAAGTGCAATGGCAAGCACTCCTGTAGCATTAGGGTCTAGCGTGCCTGCATGACCAGCTTTTTTGGCATCCAGCGCCCACTTGACTTTATTCACCACAGAAGCTGAAGTAAGTCCCTTAGGCTTGTCGATAATAAGCCAACCTGAAATATCGCGAGCTTTAAGTTTTCTGCTCATGCTTCGTAAAGTGTCTTAAAAAGCATCACTCTGAACCGCAACTCATTAAAGGTCAACGCCGGCGTATCTAGATAGGTAGAGGGTCCAAAAGAATTCACTTCAATCGCTCCTCTAAGATATGACGTATGATT
>CACPHA010000116.1 GCA_902633655.1 Paracoccaceae bacterium | reverse complement strand
ATCACAGGTGCAGGGCCTTTGTCACCTCCCATCGCGTCCACACTCAGTACTGTTTTCTGAGCTGGTGTGCGTCCGTGATGAGAGGCGCTTTGCATTGACTACTCCGCCCGGGCAGGGCTAGGCGGCTTCTTCGTCAAGATCGATTTCCTCCACAATGGAGATTACTTCACGATCTGCATAATGTCCGCATGCGGCGCAAATGTGATGCGGGCGTTTGAGTTCACCGCAGTTTGGGCACTCATTTGGATTGCACACGACCAAACGGTCATGTGCGCGACGACTATTACGCCGTGACCTAGATACTTTATTTTGTTGGACCGCCATGTCTTAACCCCGATCGCTCGAGAGGCAAAGGCCTCTAAATTTCTATAAACACGCTACGAGCAAATAGAATGAAAAATACCCGAAACGCAATCTTAATCGCCAAGGTCGCGAAAAATACTGTTATATTTGCATTTAGCAAGAGCAAAAATTTGGAAAATGCTTTATTTTCTAAATTTATCTTTAAGAACAGCCAGTCCTGCAAATGGTCTGGCGTCTTGATCACTCATTGTTTTGACCCCAACTCCACTAAACGTAAGAGTTTTCAATGTAGCGCCTTCTGCCTTTGGATAAAAAGGCAATTCCAAAAGCAGCGCTTCTTTGAGCAATTCACGCAAGTTTACTCCCTTACCCAAAATTTCGACTGTCTCATCTTGGTTTAATTCAATATCTTCTAGGTTACCGACAGTTTCGATGGTGGAGTCAATTGTAGGGAGAAATTTCCGTGTAACGCTCGCTTCAATACGCGTATTAACTGGTTCCAGGCTGATCACGCAGGTTTGCACAACAGTTGCCCCAAGATGTCCTTTTAACAGCCAGCCATTTTGACTAAAAGCGCTTAAGGTCCCCTTAAGTCTTAGCTTTGAAAGATTAGAAACGCCCAGTTCTTTAGAAAGGGCCTGATTAAATTGGGGACTTGGGCACAAATCGAAATTAAATGGCTTGTTGTGTTTGAGATCAGTAAAAAAAATTTCTTCTATTTCCGTTTTAGGCTTATTCATCGGTTAAAGTTGAACCTTTCTTGATCTAAGTCTTTGCGCTAAAAGGTTCCATTAAGGCGCATTAGCTTTTGAAACAAGGGGTGATACAATCTAAAATGTTAAAAATGAGCGGACGGCTAACACTCATAGCGCTATTTCTTGTTCTGGTAGCCTGTGGAGGTCAATATCGCAATCATGGCTACATGCCTATGAAAATAGATGTGGATGCTTTGGTGGTTGGCGTTGATACTCGAGAAAAGATCGTTGAACTGCTAGGAGCGCCCTCGATTGGCGGTGTGGTCACCGATAAGGCCATTTATTACGTGCGTAGTCGTGTTCACCATCGTGGCTATATGCGACCAAACGAAATCGGTCGCGAGGTACTCGTACTGAGTTTCGGCGAAAATCAGATCTTAAGAAATGTGGAGCGATTTGGAATAGATCAAGGTAAACTGGTTCGCTTAGAGCACCGCGTGACTAAAGCTATCGGCGGCGACCGAACTATTTTGCAAGAGATCATTGGGTCCATCGGTGGGTTTAATCCTTCAACTATCTTAAATGAAGAATGATTGATGTCAAAAAGGTGAGGTTTTTGCGTGGAAGCTTCATGGAATGAACATTAAAGGACCTCAAAAATGGCACTTTTTGTCAAAGGAAAGTATATTTTACAGCTTGCCAAATCTGCTGAAGAAATCGGTCATGCCCAAAATTTACGCTATCTCGCATTTGGATTGTCTGATGGATCGGGGGTGGACAGTGACGCTTTTGATCAGGCCTGCCTCCATTTCCTTATAAAAGATCAAAAAACTGGTGACTTGGTCTGCTGCTTTCGCCTGATGCCTTTTAAAACTGGATATGAAATTGAAAAAAGTTATTCTGCCCAATTCTATGAACTATCACCCTTGCATGCTTATGGTGGAAAGCTTGTTGAAATGGGACGATTTTGCGTCCATCCAGATTTAAAAGATCCTGATGCGTTGCGCGTTGCTTGGGGAGCTATGACGAAATATGTTGATGAGCAAGGAGTAGATCTGCTTTTTGGCTGTGTGTCGTTTAAAGGTACTGACGCTACGGTATATTATGACACTTTCGCGATGCTGCGCGATAAACATCTGGCCCCGAAACGTTGGTTGCCAAGTGTTAAGGCGCCAAATGTATTTCGCTTTGCCTCACGTTTGCGGCGTAAACCTAATAAAAGGAAGGCTATGCTACGCATGCCGCCGCTTTTAAAGACTTACCTTAAGATGGGTGGCTGGGTCAGTGACCACGCAGTTGTTGATGATCATATGAATACGCTTCACGTATTTACTGGCGTGGAAATCGGACATATACCGCCGAACCGTACGCGGCTTCTGCGCGCGCTTTATTGACCTTTTCTTCACCGCATCGTAGCAGCGATGACATGGCACATACACCTTTGCTCCAACTCTCTGATATTTCTCTGACGTTTGGCGGAAAACCTATTTTTGACAAATTGGATCTTGTCATCCAATTAGGTGATCGAGTTGCTTTGGTCGGTCGAAATGGTTCTGGAAAATCAACACTTATGAAGGTAATGGCCGGACGCGTTGAAGTGGACAGAGGAAAGCGTAGCCTACTTCAGCGAACCACTACGGGTTACATGGAGCAAGACCCTACAATGGAGGGCTTCACCACACTGGGAGATTACGCCGTTAGCTCTTTGCAACCTGGCCAGGACTACCTAGTAGAGAGGGCTGGTGAAGGATTAAAGTTTGATCCAAGCCGCACTGTTTCAACCGCTTCGGGTGGTGAACGTCGTCGAGCAGCACTTGCTAAACTGATGGCGGAAGCACCAGATCTTATGCTGCTTGATGAACCGACAAACCATCTAGACATTGAGGCCATAGCTTGGCTTGAAAATGTGTTAAAGAATACAAGGTCTGGTTTCGTTCTGATTAGTCATGACCGAAAATTTTTAAACACATTGACCCGCGCCACACTCTGGATTGATAGGGGACAAGTATTACGAAATGAAAAGGGGTTTAAAAGTTTTGAGATATGGCGTGATAAGCTCTGGGAAGAAGAGGATATGCATCGCCATAAAATGGATCGCAAACTCGAATCAGAGGGACGCTGGGCTGTAGAGGGGATCAGTGCAAGGCGTAAACGAAACCAAGGGCGATTGAGGGCCTTAGAAAATTTAAGATTGGCCCGGGCTTCAATAATCCAGAGGCAAGGAACAGCCGCGATGGCACTTGCCTCTAGCACTAAGTCAGGGCGTAAGGTGATCGATGCTATTAAAATTGAAAAATCGTATGGAAAAAAGTGCATTATTAGGGATTTTTCAATAAGCATAAAACGAGGTGACCGAGTGGCATTTGTAGGCCCCAACGGCGTGGGAAAAACTACACTTATAAATTTGCTAATTGGACAGGATGTAGCTGATAAAGGTGAAGTAAAACTGGGTACAAATTTAGTTCCAGCTATCTTTGACCAGGCTCGCGATCAACTGGCTTTGGACAAGAGCCTCTGGGAAAACCTAACAACTGATCCAGCTCTGGGCATTTTGGGTAAAATGGATCAGCTGCTCGTGCGAGGGAGACCAAAGCACGTTGTTGGCTACCTCAAGGAATTTCTCTTCGAAGAAGCGCAAGCTCGTGCATCGGTCCGATCGCTGTCGGGCGGGGAAAAGGCGAGGCTCTTGCTTGCCAAGCTAATGGCGCATGAAAGCAATCTACTGGTACTTGATGAGCCTACAAATGATCTTGATGCCGAGACACTCGATTTGTTGCAGGAACTTTTGGATGAGTATGATGGAACAGTGCTTATCGTAAGTCATGACCGCGATTTCCTGGACCGCGTTGCTAAAACTACCATTGCTATTGAAGCCGATGGAAAGGCGGTAATCTATGCTGGCGGATGGAGTGATTATCAAAGCTGCAAAAAAACAAATGAATTTGAAGCAAAGAAGTTGGCTCGAAAGCCACCAAAACTGATCAAAACAATTCGAAAAAAAGAAAAATCGGCGTTGAACTTTTCAGAGAAACACAGGCTCAAGGAGCTAACAAGGCTAATCGAAAAGCTCGAAGTAGAGAAAGTAAGACTTGAAGAATACCTTTCTGACCCAAATTTGTATAAGCGAGAACCCTTAAAATTTCATAAAGCCAGTGCATTATTGGCGGAACGGGCACTAGCGTTGAATGATGCCGAGCAAGAGTGGCTAGAGCTTGAGGAAAAATCAGGCTGTTAATTTTGCAAAGTTAGGTATTTACTGTTTGATGTAGCAGTAAACTTTTCTGCTGAACTTACAAAAATTCCACTAAAAATCATTAAAAGAGAGCTTGCAACTCCTATGTCAGTTGAGCTTGCAGAATTGAAGTTGCTGGGCGTTGTAACTCGTTAGGCGCTAGATGCGCTCACGGTGCAAAAAAGCAAACTTTAATCAGAATTAAGTACTTTAAAATTTTGATCACTTAAAATCTCTTGCAATCAGGTGGGGCTTTGCGGCAGGTGTCATTTGAGATTTTTTTAAAGGAATACTTTTTGTCCGATCTGCCTACACCGAGAGGGAAATTAACATGTGACCGTGACTTGTCTTCGCTAACCTGGTTGCGCGTAGGTGGCCCGGCAGACTATTTCTATCAACCAGCAGATGAGGATGATCTCGCAGAGTTTCTTACTTGGTTACGCTCTGATATTTCGATTTTTCCAATGGGTGTTGGCAGTAATCTTATTATACGCGATGGTGGGTTGCGAGCGGTAGTAATCCGCCTCGGGCGTGGCTTCAATCGAGTGAAAATCGTCGGCAATCGCGTGATTGCCGGAGCCGCAGCTCTCGATGCTCACGTTGCGCTAAAAGCGGCTGATGCTGGACTAGACCTAACTTTTTTACGGACGATCCCTGGCACTGTCGGCGGTGCAGTAAGAATGAACGCCGGCTGTTACGGATCTTATCTTTCAGATCATTTTGTTTCAGCACGGCTGATTACAAGGTCTGGACAAATTATGTCTTTGACCAAAGCCGATGTGTCCTTCGGCTATCGTGATGTAAACCTACCTGAAGAGGCTGTAATTATCGAAGTTGTGCTAGAGGCAGAGCGAGGTGAACCAGTAATTCTTTCTGAGCGCATGGAATCGCAATTGCAAATGCGTGACTATTCCCAACCTACAAAAGAGCTAAGTGCCGGAAGTACGTTTCGCAATCCTTCTGGATTTTCAAGTACGGGTCGCGCGGATGATGAGCATGAACTAAAAGCTTGGAGGCTGATTGAGCTTGCCGGTCTGCGCGGTATGCGTTTAGGTGGCGCTCAGATGAGTGAAAAGCACTCTAATTTTTTGATAAACACCGGCAACGCCACCGCGGCTGATCTCGAGGGATTAGGGGAGTTAGTTCGAAAAAGGGTTTTCAAACATAGCCAAATAGAGTTAGTATGGGAAATAATGCGGATCGGTGAGCCGGCCGGAAATGATATCTGATTAACAGATGCTATTTTAAGGGTCGAAAAGGCCAGTTGTATAAGGCGAATAGGGAATGTCGAGCAGGGCAAGCCCGATGGTGGT
>CACPHA010000115.1 GCA_902633655.1 Paracoccaceae bacterium | reverse complement strand
TCATAATTCAATTGTTGACTCATTCAACCAAAGTGTCCAGTATCATTTACAGTTAACTGTAAATAAAATGGTACATATTTTGGGAAAATCACCAATAAAGAGCCTCTCAGGGCGAATTGAGGTCGCAATGAGCCGCGCGATTGGGCTGAGTAGATCGAGCAGTGCTCCTAAAAATCTGATGGCCGCGCTGAAATATGCAACGTTTCCAGGAGGTGCTCGAATCCGGCCGACAATTCTTACATCAGTCGCAATGGCATGTGGTGATGACCAGCCAGATTTGACGGATGCAGCAGCGGCTGCGCTTGAATTAATACACTGTGCGAGCCTTGTGCATGATGACCTCCCGTCCTTTGACAATGCGGACATTCGTCGAGGAAAAGCATCCGTACACCGCGCGTTCTCAGAGCCACTTGCCGTTTTGACAGGTGATAGCTTGATTGTGCTTGCTTTTGAATTGCTCGTCTCAGCTAAAAGCGGCAGTGCCTCCCGTGCGCTCGAGCTTGTACGGCTTCTGTCTCGGCAAACAGGCATGCCCAATGGAATTTGTGCTGGGCAAGGTTGGGAAAGTGAGGCGGAAGTTGACCTATCTGCATACCATAGGTCTAAAACTGGTGCGTTGTTTGTAGCGGCAACTCAGATGGGCGCTGTTGCAGCAGGCCAAGAGGCCGAGCCGTGGTTCGAATTGGGCGCGCGGATTGGTGAGGCCTTTCAGGTTGCCGATGACTTGCGCGATGTGGTTTACAGCGAAGTGCAATTAGGAAAACCGGCTGGCCAAGACAGTCTAAATGCTAGGCCAAATGCTGTTTCCGAACTAGGTTTGTTGGGTGCGAAGAGGCGACTCAAGGACATACTTGCTGGCGCAATCGCATCTATCCCCCATTGCCCTGGCGAGGCCCAACTGGCGCAAATGGTAACAATGCAGGCAAAAAAGATCATGCCGGACGTCAAGGCGATATCTCGGGCCTAACCTATGTCTACCGTACATTCAGAAGCTCGTCATAAAGCGTCAAGGCCCTGGCGTGTCTTTAAGCTTAGTAGATTGTTTGGAAGCGAAAAATTCCAACTCTGGGCGAGTGGCGTGCCGATTCTTAAGAGATTTGCAAAGGCTGAAGGTGAGGCTATTTTTGATCTAGTGATGGGGTTTGTTAGCTCGCAAGTGCTCTGGGCATTGGTGGAACTGCGCGTTCTTCATTCTCTTGTCGATGGCCCGCTTACGGCTGTGCAGGTAGCTTCTGATAATTCATTGAGCGAAGAGCGCGCCGAAATATTGATGAACGGAGCTGTGGCACTTGGCTTGATAAAGATAAAATCAAAAGGGTTTTACGTGCTGAGCCGAAAGGGCGCCTCGCTTCTTGGGGTTCCAGGGCTAACTGACGTGATCCGACATCACGCCCATTTTTATCGTGACATGTCCAATCCTATAGCACTTCTACGAGATGAAGTTGACACGGAACTTTCGCGGTTCTGGCCCTATGTTTTAAATGCTTCCAACGAAGCACCCGCAGGGGTGACCGAAAATTATTCAAATTTAATGGCGACTTCACAAAAGCTTGTAGCACGTGACACCCTGAAAATGGTTTCGTTTAAGTCGCACTGGAAGGTTCTCGATGTTGGAGGCGGTTCTGGTAACTTCGCTATAGAAGTAGCACGCAAATTCGCTGGTGTTACTTTAACTGTTTACGACTTGCCGCAAGTGGCGACTTCGGCACAAGCTCGTCTGGACGGGGAGCGCATGACCGGCCGGATCAGCTTTCACCCGGGATCTTTTCGTGATGATCTACTTCCAATTGGGTTTGACGTAATAACCTTAATCCGCGTTTTGTATGACCATGCAGATTTAACTGTAATGGCGCTTCTAAAAAACGCCTACAATGCTTTGCCTGCAGGCGGCCGCTTGATAATTTCGGAGCCAATGAGTGGAGGGGATCGCCCGCATCGAGCTGGTGATATTTATTTCGCTTTTTATACTATGGCAATGCGCACGGGAAAGGCACGATCTCCGAATCAGATTGCTGAAATGTGCCGCAAAGTTGGATTTAAGTCAGCTTTTGTCCCGAAAGCCCCACGTAAATTTATCACTTCAGTAGTGGTTTCTGTAAAGTAATTCGTACAGTGTGGTGGGTTACATGTCTATTTTTGTTGACACATAAAACTGTAAGGTTAAACTGACACAAATATGTTCTAACACTTTCGGGTGAACGGGATCTTATTAAGGGAGAGAGCATTGCAAACACGTGCTGTAATTATGCAGGGACCGCGTGACTTGGCGTTCGATGGCTTGGCACTCAAGGCGCCAGAGCAAGATGATGTCGTGGTTGAAATCTCCCACTCTGCCATCTCTACGGGCACGGAGAAACTATTTTGGAGGGGTGAAATGCCTCCTTTTCCGGGCATGGGCTATCCTCTGGTACCTGGCTATGAGGCGTTTGGTGAGGTCGTGCAGGCTCCAAATTCAACTGCGTTGCGTGTTGGTGATCATGTTTTCGTTCCCGGTGCTAACTGTTTTAAGGATGCATTTGGACTTTTTGGAGGGTCTGCTCGTCATATTGTGACGTCATCGGAACGCTTAATGAAGTTGGATAAGGCTATGGGGCCCGAAGGTGCACTACTGGCGCTAGCTGCAACTGCACGCCATGCTATGGCTGGTCTTCAAAATAAAGTTCCTGATCTGATTGTCGGGCACGGGGTACTCGGGCGCTTGTTGGCTCGGCTGACTGTTGCGGCTGGGGCGCCTTCTCCGGTAGTTTGGGAAATAGATCCAGCGCGACGATCAGGGGCATATGGATATGAGGTAATAGCTCCGGATCTAGATCCACGGCGGGACTACAAATCTATCTATGATGCATCGGGTAACGGAGCTTTACTTAATGAACTTATAAGCCGAATTGTTAAAGGCGGCGAAATTGTTCTTACTGGGTTTTATACCGACCCGCTGAGCTTTGCATTTCCTCCAGCTTTTATGAAAGAGGCTAGAATAAGGGTGTCTGCTGAATGGCAGAAAGAGGATATGACCGCAACCAGAGCACTTATTGAAAATAGTGCACTTTCACTAGGTGGTCTGATCACCCACCAAATGCCTGCCAATGAGGCGGGTAAGGCTTACCCTACCGCTTTCGATGATCCAACTTGCCTGAAAATGATGCTTAACTGGAAGGACGTAGCGTGAAAGACGGAGTCCCAAACCTCAAAGACTTTGACAAAAAGCTGCGCGAAGAAGCGCATATGGATTTAGCTGATGTGCAGGCTGCCGAGGCGCAGGGGGAGCCCACGTCAAAAACTCAGATCATTGCTATTTATGGCAAGGGAGGAATTGGAAAATCCTTCACGCTTGCAAACCTCAGCCACATGATGGCAGAGCAGGGAAAGCGTGTTTTGCTGATCGGGTGTGATCCAAAATCAGACACTACTAGCCTTTTGTTTGGTGGTAAGGCTTGTCCTACAATTATTGAAACATCCACGAAAAAGAAACTTGCCGGAGAAGAGGTAAAGATTGGTGATGTCTGCTTCAAGCGTGGTGGCGTCTTTGCCATGGAGCTTGGAGGTCCTGAAGTGGGCCGAGGTTGCGGTGGTCGTGGGATTATTCACGGATTTGAGCTTTTGGAAAAGTTAGGCTTTCATGATTGGGATTTTGACTATGTTCTGCTTGACTTTTTGGGTGACGTAGTTTGCGGCGGATTTGGTTTACCGATTGCGCGCGATATGGCTCAAAAGGTTATCCTTGTAGCTTCCAATGATTTGCAATCACTCTACGTAGCAAACAACGTTTGCTCAGCGGTGGAGTACTTCCGAAAGTTGGGTGGTAACGTTGGTGTGGCGGGCCTGGTGATTAACAAGGATGATGGGACTGGAGAAGCCGCCGCCTTTGCGAAAGCGGTTGATATTCCAATACTGGCAGCGATTCCACAAGATGATGATCTGCGCAAGAAATCCGCTAATTATCAAATAGTTGGAACCAATGAGAGCCAGTGGGGTGGATTATTCACCCAGCTAGCGGATGCTGTTGGTCTTGCGCCACCTGTGCGCCCGGCTCCTCTGGATCAAGATGGTCTTTTAGCACTTTTTGATAGTAAAGATACTGGCGGTGATTACGTTCTCGTTCCGGCAACGGATGTGGATATGCGTGGCTCCAATGCTGAACCTAGGGAATCTCTTGAAGTGATTTATGATGAGGCATGATGAATGAGTGACGAAGTCACATATGATAGCTCAAATGAGGTGGAAGTAATTAAAGGTCATCCACTCGATGACGTCTCCGATACTCCCGTAATTCAGGATGGTCTAGGTTGTCACTCTGGGTCCGAAATGGAGAAGGCTGCTAGATTGTCTGGAAATAATGAGATATTGGAGCAATTTGAAAAGGATTATCCTAAGGGTCCTCACGATAAACCTCAGTCGATGTGTCCTGCGTTTGGCTCACTTCGGGTGGGCCTGCGGATGCGCCGTGTTGCTACTGTTTTGTCAGGCTCCGCTTGTTGCGTTTATGGATTAACATTCGTTAGCCATTTTTACGGTGCCAGAAGGTCGGTGGGTTATGTTCCATTTAATTCGGAATCCTTGGTAACTGGTAAGTTATTTGAAGATATTCGTGATGCCGTACACGAGATTGCAGATCCCGAGCATTATGACGCTGTTGTTGTTACAAATTTGTGTGTTCCAACTGCTAGTGGAGTGCCGCTGCGTCTTTTGCCTGATGAGATCAATGGCGTCAGAATAGTTGGTATCGATGTGCCCGGCTTTGGCATTCCCACGCACGCTGAAGCCAAAGATGTTCTCGCTGGCGCTATGCTTAATTATGCCCGCCAAGAGATAAAAGCAGGACCCGTGCAGGCTCCTATTGGTGGCAAATCTGACCGCCCAACCGTAACGCTTTTAGGGGAAATGTTTCCTGCCGATCCCATGATGATAGGAGCAATGCTAGCCCCACTTGGGCTAGCGGCAGGCCCTGTCGTTCCAGCCCGTGAGTGGCGTGAACTTTACGCGGCATTAGATTGCGGAGCTGTGGCGGCCATTCACCCGTTTTATACTGCTGCAATTCGGGAGTTTGAGGCTGCTGGCCGCCCAATAGTGGGAAGTGCGCCAGTTGGTTATAACGGTGCAGCCACTTGGCTAAAAAACATTGGTGAAGCTTTTGGACTTCCGGCAGATAAGGTCGCTGCTGCTCAAAACACCTTTTTACCCGCCATCAAAAGCGCTTTGGCAAGTGCACCTATAAAAGGGCGTATAACGCTTTCCGGGTATGAGGGCAGCGAACTATTGGTGGCGCGACTTTTGGTCGAGAGCGGTGCGGAAATTCCTTACGTTGGCTCTGCTTGCCCCAAGACTCCATGGTCTGCAGTAGACGCAGAATGGTTAGAAGCGCAGGGCACTAAGGTCAAGTTTCGGGCATCTCTTGAAGATGATTGTGCGGCAATGGAGGCTTTTCAACCGGATCTTGCAGTAGGAACCACACCGGTTGTTCAAAAGGCGAAAGAATTGGCCATTCCAGGCCTATACTTTACTAACCTGATTTCTGCTCGCCCACTTATGGGGCCAGCTGGCGCTGGATCTTTGGCTGAGGTTATTAATGCTGCTATAGCTGGGCGTGAGCGTATGGATAAAATGCGTGAAT
>CACPHA010000114.1 GCA_902633655.1 Paracoccaceae bacterium | reverse complement strand
AAAGGGGCATAATAATGATTTTAGCAAAGTTCGCTGAAGCAATAAGCAATAAAGACATGGGTCTTTTGGAAAGCCTGTTGCATGATGAATTTCTATTTGTTGAATAGACAACATTGGAAACAAAAGAGGAGTGGTTGAAAGAAACGAGAAAACTGCTCGATGATGGCCGAATTGATCCATCAAAACATGATATCACAGCAAAATTTGAAACCAAAGATATGGGTGCAATTGAGCTAATCCGAGAGGAAAATGGGACCTGGGTACGGGTTTTAAATGTCGTTGTTTTTAAAAATAATAAAATCTACAGGCATATTATTAACAAAGTGGATATCGAACACTAAAGGAGAATTACGATGTGCGTTGCGAGAATCAGATCTTTAACATTCCCCTCTAAAGAGGAAGCCAATCGTTTTGAGAAAATTTTTGCAAAGATTGGTTCTACATATTTACCGATGGCAAAAAGTAATATTGGAATCCGAACTGACGACTTTACCTGCGTGTGTGTGACGGTCTACCCAGATGAAGACGCTGCTCAAGCTGGTCTTGCAGGGGTGGCAGAGTGGCGTGATCATAATCCCGAAATTTTAGAAGCCGCAGAAGATAATTTTTATCTTGAGGGCGCTGTTACTGACTTTATGTAAAGCGCCGTAATCTTCGCTCGAGTGTCTAATCCTGAAAACTAATACACAGTGAAAACATTGAAGGCAGTGATTCAATGAAAACCCTGTCTGAAATTCAGTACAAACCTAAGCCGGAATTTTTTTATAAATTTTTAGATGATGTTTTGAACGATGGAACCAATAGCTACGTTGTGGTGAAAGAGGATGAAATTTATCAGTTCTGGATTACAGGTAGTATTGATGCAATTTCTGAATCACAGCCTGATGCGTTAGACTGGTTATACGAACGCCGTCACATGCTGCAGGAGTATTCAGATGGTCATGGGCATACCAAGGCTTGGACCGGTCTTGTTTATAAAGATCCGAATGAAAATGGATAAAAACCCTTCAAACGTGCATTATCCTAAAGACAACCCCCGATTTTGATAGCAGCAACAGTCGGGACTTTGGGCTTATCCCGTCTAGGAAGGATATTATATTGGATTTGCCTATTAACCACGATGTTGCGAACTAATTGAGTTAATATTGAAAAAGACGTTGGGTAAAATATGGAAATTTTTAAAGTTTGCCTAAAATTCAAACAGTACTTGGCGAAATAATCGACAGATTTGAAAACCTACTGTTTACGGCCCTATTTGGTTGCCGTAATGTTAGATTTCGATTTCGATTTCGATTTCGCCTGTAGCCGTTGGGAACATGCTTGAGATTCTTGGCTAGGACTTTTGGTAGGAGAGCCTAGCCTCATTTGTTTTGAAGTCAGGTTCAGTCGATATTTCTTGTTCCTCTGAATGGCAATTGGTCCTTTGACCCTTTTATCAATTCAAAATGTGGACTAGTTTCTGAGAACTTTTCAATATTTTCAATTTCACGAAACTATGGAGAAAAAAATGAAAATCATTTCGTCAGTTGAATTATCAAAAGGCTACAAACATTGGAAAAGCATGTTTGATGCGAATGAAGACTTTCGCCAGAAACATGGAATCAAAGTTCTCGCAGTCGGTCACGAAGAAGGTGACGAAGATAAAATTTGGACGTGTATTGAAGTGGATTCGATGGAAACACTTATGGCCACAGTTAACACACCTGAAATGATCAAGTTGAGAGAAGAAGCTGGAGGAAAAATAGAGACCCAGACCTTCGTCAGACTTGTCGAATAGAATAATGATCGTAGAAATTAAAGTCAGATTTTTTGCTGCTTTATTTCAATTTACCAATGCGCTTACGTGGCTTTTTTAGTTGGCATCATGGCATCCATAGCCTACTACCGCTTTTATGTTGGTCTTTATTAGCAAGAGAAATTATGCTGATCAAGCTTATCCTGCCAATACTGACTATAGCAGCAACCTTATTTGCAGGTAGCGCATCTGCTTTTGATCCTGACGATCTACAAAAGTTAAGGACACTGGTGAAGGCATATAGTGTGATTTGACGAGTGCCGATCTGAAGAATGTTGATTTGGGTGGTGCTATTCTGACTAAAGCCTATATGAACGGCGCTATCTTCTGTAACACAACCATGCCAGACGGTTCAGTGATCTACGGCGGCTGTTAAGGCTTTATTTTGGTTCTTATTACCTGAAATGCCAAGAAACTAAATTATTAGACAAAAGCAAAGGCTGGCCTGGTAAGGTCGAGATGATGCACCGCCAAGAATTACCCAACCGATAGATGCATAAAGCTTATCCGTCCGTCCAATTCTAAATTTAGCCAAATAAAAAACCCGCTCACTTGCGGGTTCAATTATTTTGATTTTTTATTTTGTCGAATATGTAGTCGAATGATTTTTATTTTATGCAATAAAATCAGTCGATTGACCCAGAAAGGCCGATATACTACAGATATAAGCCCTATAAAATGAACATATTAAGCCGATAGAAACAATAGGTTAACGCATAAGAGTAGGGCGGGCATGCGACAGGTCACCCCTAGCGGTAGAGTATACAACCTCAACCTATTTTGGGAATTTAAGACCGTAAAGTCGGTGTGATCTGGGGTATGATCATTGCGATAAATTATAAACCTGTCAAAACCATACCCGTAAAATCGATTTTACAAGGTTAACCGGCAGTTTTGCGCAGAAATAATGCCCATATTGTCCATAGACTAAAAGTTGGTGCAGAAGTTATTTCCTTTTGACGGCGCTTCTCATCCTTTTCATCAAGTTCTTTGGTTACACTTTCAACAGCACTTTGGACGATGTCATATTTTGTATAACCAATGTCTTTCAGTTGGCTTTCAGACATATTGTTTGCAACTTGTTCCGCTGCGGATCTTGCTATGCCTATAATCACGGCACGATAGATTGCCTTAAGCATGTTCATGCTCCTCTTTGTATATGTTTTAAGGTAGAGCCAGCACGGTTCTCTAAGGGTAAAGAACCATGTTGGGAGGACTGCTGGCTCGTATTTATGTGATAGCACTTGCGAGGTTATCTTTCATCAGACATAAAGGTATTCCCGTCATGCGCTGGGCGCATAGGTCATGAAATATTTTCATAGCTTATTGCAATAACTATCGTAATAAGTAAGGAAATATATTATAGTAAGACTTCAGGTTATACCTTTTCCAACTCAAGGCTTATAGCATGAGTAAATATGAACCTGAGACCACGTTGCAGGCTCCAATCTTCTTAGAGAATGATTTTGAAGTGGATGATGACGGGATTTTCTATGTCATCAGCAGCGTGTTTATTGGCGAAGAAGAAAGCGAAAAAGAAATAATGTGGATAGGAGTTGTCCTGATTTGCGCAAGTGCCTTTGACGTAAATTCCTGTGACGTTCTAGTTTGCAGCGAAAACAGTTTCTACAATTTAGAATCTTGCGAGGGCCAGGTAAAAGAAGACCTAGGTTTGATGTTGAACGGGATGCAAAGATATGCCCGTTATAAGCGTTACCTAATGCAAGGTTCAAACTAACACACCCTGGGGGGGGATGTTAGCTGAACTGGCCGCTTTTAATGCGGGATTTGCGGTCATTAAGCAAACGATCGCTAATGGAAAAGATATAACTTCAGCCCTTAGTTCTCTCTCCAACATGATTGGAGCAGAAGAAGATCAGCGGGCAAGGGGTAACCGCAGGAAAAACAACGTCTGGACCAAAGTTGCCGGTAAGTCTGCTGACGGTTTCTCAGAGTTCGTTTTGCTTAACGAAATCAAGAATAAGCGCAAAGAGCTCGAGTCTATGGTTCGCCTGTATGCATCTTTTAGCTGGGACGATTTCATCGCCTTCGAAGCTAAGATGAGGAAAAAGCGTAAAGAGGAAGCGGAAGAACGTGAAAAAGCAATCGCACAGATCGTTGGTTTAGCTCAATGGGGATTGGCTGGATTGATGGTCTTTGGGTATGCCTTTGCATCGCTTTATTGGTCTTGGGTGACTTATGAGTGAAATTTCAATTCCTGTTACTGAAGCTCAAATATATGGGCATCCGATTAGTCCGCACATATCATATCATGCACAAACCCTACATGATCAATCTGACGTTAGTTGTGTGGTCCAGATCACTCGTGACGACCAAGCTAAAGAGTACTCCCTGAGTAAACAGCGAGAAAACTACGAGTTAGCTCACCAATACATTCTTGAGCAATCCTACAAGCGCATAGGAGAGAGGGCGATTGAGTGCAAACAAGGACAGTCGGGGGACCTAATTGTTTAATATAGCGTCATCAGGAATGCTGTAAGTGTGGTCGCATAGAGTTACCCCCACCTTTCAGAACGAGCTAGCTCTCACTCACGCCCTGCACCACCCTAGAGGACAAGCTTGGCGACCAGATCATCCATGTCCATTAGCACAGGTAAGTCTACCATCAGATAACCTTTCTCGTCCTCAATAACAGCTTCAGTATACATCACTTTTACGTCCCGTGCTATTAACCCGATGGGGATATGCTTATCCATACCAAGTTCCTTAGATTTTTCATTCTACTCCCAGATATGAATGACTAGGCCGTTTTCTAATACCATGCGAGTTTTCACTTCACTTAGAAGCTTATTATCCGTGCTGTAGTCAATAGTGGACATGTCTTCTGCAGTTACGCTGCTTGCAAGGAAAAGCGTGGCAACGATAGCTAATAATACTATCATTCTGTTTCCCCCAAAGATTAGCACAGGATAATGCAGTCCAAAAAAATTTGAAGTCCTTAAATGCGGCCCAAACAACGGCGAAGTTTACGCCCCCATGAACATTTCTAAATGAGGCATTTATAATGGCTAAAAACTCGCTTGTTAGTAACATTAACAAACGCAAAAAAGCAGGCACTTCTCGTTCTAAAAAGAAAAGCACAATAAGCGACAAGGCCTATAAGGATATGAAGGCTGGCTGGCCGAAAAAGGGCTCCAAAAACAAGTAAACTTGAGCGACTGTGCGATTTAGTCCGAACAAATAGCCATTTCATTGGCTTCAGGACTAGGATCACCGCCAGCTTCTGCGATAAGATCGGCATCATTCTCCATATGTTGCTGGATAGTTTCCATACTTGGAGTAAACATGACCACATGGATTGTATTTGGATCTTCCATTTCATGTCCACGATACAAACACTTTATACCATATTTTGAATTACGCATTTCTTCAGATCCATCGAAGGCTTTAAGCCAATGGTCATAACCCTTAGTGATTTTTCCCTTAATTACCAAAGTTGGCATCATATTCTCCATAGCGGTTTCAAGTATTGAGATTACAAACTAAATGACCGCCACTCAGGAAGAACCTAGGTAACGGCCATCACGCTAATCAGACCCATCGGTACCTTCAATGCGGGCAAGCCGCACATCCTGCCCAAGAGCGCATCGCATTTTCGGCATGACCCGTTTACTACTTAGATGACGGCTTAACCCGTTACTCTTCTCACACTTTCAAGCCGATGCCGTTGCTGAAATGATCCGAGGACCTTGACCTCTCCGACACCTGTAATCCGACAGTTGTAACTCGATTTAGTCCTAAATCTGTTGCCAAATTTAAGCCTGAAATTCTCATTACCCCCAGACTAGACAAATATACGTTCTCATAACTTTTTTGCTTATGGAAGCAAAAAATAAGCATTTTGTTATCGCTAACATAGTTATCCACAACTTTTTGAAGTTATCCACATTTCACTGCACAGATCCCGGGGAACGAAGTTCTGTGAATAAA
>CACPHA010000113.1 GCA_902633655.1 Paracoccaceae bacterium | reverse complement strand
TATTTCTCGACTAACGTTCGGTGTGTTGAAAGACGCCAAGTTTGACCGTTTTTAAGAAAATTAACGGCGGTTACCCTAAATGTTTGATCACCATCATTCACTAGATGGCTAAAAACCAATACATCTTCGTTTTCAACTAACAATTTTGGTTCATTAAATTTCCAATCACTTTCAACTAGCAACTTAATTTCATCCATCCATTCGTCACGATCTTGCATCCCATAATCTTTGAAGAACAGAAAATCTTCATGCACCCAATCTTCCATTCTTTCCATTGGCCCATTCCGCATCGTATCGACTACATAATTGAATTTTTCCATTTAATTTCCAAATATAATTTTCTACAGTTTACTCCCAAATAAAAATTATGTGGTCACGTTTCTGCATTGAAATACATGAGTCCTCTTTTCGCTCCTCCATCCAGTGTCGCCAACGCTTCTTGATAATCTGGGCTATTATACCCGTTCTCAGCAGCGTCCATGTTTTCCCATTCTACAACAACGGTTCTAACCGCTTCTCCCCCTTCTTTAACGGCTATGGGCATACCTCTAGCCAAAAACTTAGCACCAGCCTTTTCCATGGCTGGACGGGCCAACTCTGAATATGCAGCCAATTTTTGGGGATCTTCAATACTCTTGTAGACAACAGCCTGAATAACTCTAGACATATATTCCTCCTTTTTAAGTACACTTATAGTCTATTAATCTTGCCTTAGATCATCAATGCTTTAGGCATTAAAACTTTTTTGATAGATCAGCCTTCTTGAATTTGGCTCAGAGAAATCATATACTCGTGTTGTCCACGAACGCAGCCCATATTAGGGTAGAGGATCGTGAGTTATAAAGAGATCAGCGTTACTTCTAGATTAACGATTTGACAAAGATTTTTGTCAAAATAAATTAAAAACACTATAGATAGGATAAATGCAATGTGCGTTGGAACGCTATCGATGTTTGCACTTATGATGCTCGGTCTTTTAGGTTGGGGCGCTTATGAGGTTGGAAAGAAAATTTGGGATAATAAATCAACTATCGCTCGTGCCGCCGTAGCTGTTTTTAATTTTCCGGAAAACGCATACCAATCAATCAAAGCTAAGCAAACAAACATCTAAAAAAAAACCCTTTCGGTAAAACTGAGGGGGCTACTAGTTTAAATGACGGGGGCAAATGGAAAGAAATCATTATCTTGCGGTTCACACATACATTAGTGATGAAGCAAAAGCTTTGATTACGACAAAGCCAGACGGACGTTCAGATAATTTCACAGATGAGGATTGGCTGAAAACTATGGTATTTGAAAAGGCTCAATGCTTGCAACAATGGATGGGACATGATGATTTTTTCTTTTGTCACTGGAGCGCAGAATCTGAGCAGGATATTCATGATGCCTTAGACTCGGTTGGAGCGGGACTCCTAATACAAACGGCTTGTTATGCAGCAAAACGGTTTGTATCTTTTTTTCAATATAACTGGAAACCAACTTGTTTATGTTAAAAATAAGAAAAAGAAGAAAAAGAAAAAGCCAGACCTTAGTCAGACTCAAAGAATAAAATAATAATAATACAAATTATGAGTTAAACTCTCTTCAACTTTGCATTTTTAATATCCAGATAGGTCTGATGGGTTGCCCGTGCTCACACCATTAGTGCTATAATCTGGAGCACAAGCAGCAACGGCAAAGCCAAACCAACAAGTGATAAGCGCTAAATATAGAAATCTGAGCATTTTTGTCTCCTGGTAAAAAAGATGTGTTAAATGGTTAAATAACATCTAAGCAAGCACTGCGAATAACTTTTGCATTAGTAGCGTTTCTGGCCGGTTTAACCCAACCTAATTTGGGTAAGTTAACGTGTTTTCCGGTAGCTTTTGGTCCAAAAAAGCTTATGTGTTGCACTTGCTTAAAAGCTGTAATTTCGCGGTCTACTTTAGCCAACATTACAAATGATTTCATTCCTCCAAGCGGTTCCGAGTGGTCTCTGAGGAACCAAGCGTAGGCAAACCCGTCATTTTTCCTGACGTCACCTTGGTGGATGTAAAATTCAGCCTTATCGTCTGCTCCTACGTGCTGCCATTCTGCCAGTGCAGGGGTTACAAATGATAAAATGGCCGACAGTGACAAAATGTAAGTGCGCAACAAAGTTCAACTCCTAAAAAAGCTCCAACTGTATCTGGGGGTAGAAAGTCGAAGCCTAGGTTTGGTCCAGAAAAAGGGAGGAATAATGAACCAATGCTGTAACTACGCCCCCTGATCAAAAGCGGATCAACACAAAAAGGTTTTCTTGATGCGGCAAGGTGTCCTGTAGTGTGTCAGGGAACATAAATTAGAAAGCAGGTTCTTCGCTGATAGCCATTTAGGTACTAGCTTGGGGATAGTGGCTGGGCTTCTGTGGGGACCTAGCCGCATTAACTTGCTAAAAGATTTATTATATAGGCGTCATGGAGACTTACATCGTTAAACAGATCGCCGGCAGGAACGAATTTGTTTGGTACTGTCACAACAGGACTGGTCACAACATCATTTCGCCCAACGACTGCAGCATGTGATCTGGCATTGTTAAGTACAAAAACAATTACTTTTTCTTTTGTGAATTTCTTTTTGCGAAATGGAATGTGAATAGTAGGAAAATTAAACTCAGGGCCATGCCACCTGGTTTTTACTTCAACCTCACTGCCAAACTTTCTTCCTTTATCCTCTATTAGGAGATCAACTCCGTATTTATCACGATTTTCAATGCAATCATATCCAAGGTTAATCCAAAATTGTCTAGCTACTTCCTTGGCGTGAGCATCATGGCGGGCAAATTGATCTCGATCAAAATACTTAAGCATGAGCCCGCTCCTGATTAGCCAAGAACGCTAGGTGGGTAAAGAGCATTCTTACGCAGCCTCTAAGTTCTTCCAAGCCTACCGTGATTGGTGTTCAGGCGCAGGCCGAAAGCCTCGATCCCAACCAGCTTTCAAACGGGCATTGGAAAAGATCAATGGCGTCTACCGACATCGCTCCTCAAATGGCCTGCAATGGCACGGTATCCAACCCTGCCTAACCTATTGATGTAGGCTGTGTAGCCCTTTCTGAAAACTTTCTACTGGGATTTCTGTGGGGACTTTTCGGATTGGGCTACACAGCCTACACTACCTACATTGTTTTCATCTTTTACGAGAAAGAGGAATACTAATAGACCCACCAACTCTCGTAGATGCACAGCCAGCCCCATCCCCCAAACTAATCAGAACCGTCAACTTGACGATTATCAAATCCTAATCGTGCGTCAGGCTTATGCACGGTATCCCTAGGGGGCGGGGTGGCACTCGCCCCCCCCCTAGCAATCGTAGACCAAAACGTAGACTAAATTACACCTGTTGCACGAACCAGAATGAGACAGTAGCCTTGTTTTGTGGGGTTAATGCTTGGCATCACTTCCTGCAGGCAGAACCAACGTCCGTGTGGGGGCACCATAATCTAAGCCAATGCATTGTAATACCTCACTATTTTGACTTTGATAGTGAACCGTAGACCATGCTGCCAACCAAGTCCTATAGTTACACATTCCAAAAAGACGGCGTCTGGTATTTCTCCCGTCGAGTACCTGCTGATAAAACAAAAATCCACTCGGTTTAACTTCTGATCAACCGTTACGAAGGCGCTTAAACATGGACATAAGTAAAATAGCTAAGCAACAATTAGCAGATTACAGGAATATCAACCCTGGCACCTGTTTTAATAAAGACGACTTTAGCCTGAGCATCAATGAAGCCTATGCCGTACAAGAGGCTGTAGTGGGCTTGAGGTTAAAAGAGGGTGAAACAGTAATTGGTTATAAAGTTGGATGTACCGGCTCTGGTACTACAAAACTTTTTGGTATGCAGGGGCCCATTCGAGGCACCTTGTTCGAAAGTGAGGTTCATGAAAGCGGTGTAGAGTTAAACGCCAACCAGTTTTGCAATCTTGCTATAGAAGCAGAAATGGCAATCAAAGTTGGGGAAAATGGAACAATCCAATCAATCTTTCCAGTAATTGAATTGCATAATTTTGTGTTCCGAGCACCACAGAAATCATTGTCAGAGTTGATCGCAAACAACGGCCTTAATAAGGGTATAATTTTATCGAAGAACAATTGGCAAACTTCAACAAAGGTATACTCAGAAACATCTGTCCTATCATTAGAAATAAATGGGTCAGAAATCGATTCTGGCGCCATGTGGCCTATGAAAAATGGGCCTCAATCTTCGCTAAATTGGCTTGAAAATCATTTAAGAGACCATGATTTAACAGTGACTAAAGGGGATATTATTTTAGGAGGTACTGCTCTTAGTTTGCATAAAGTGCAATCTGGAGATCGCATCAAAGTAAAAATTAATGGCAAAATCGTCGTCCAATGCACTATCGCTCCAAGCACAAACTAAAACATCTTAATACTCTGTCGTGCCGGCCAAAAGACACTTGGTGTTGTACTTTAGATTCTACAAGCAAGTAAAACAGCAGTCCGCTAATCCCGAACGATGCACCCAAAGCAGCTTTGTTGCATAAATAAAGCGACGAACATGATTGCTTATTCTAATCGTTCTATCCATTTTTGAAAAGCAGCCACTGGAAAACCACTGCCATAGGCACTCCCAACTCCATGTGTTAGCCAGCCACCAATCTGGTCGATAATCTCGCTGGGACATTCTACCGCCCTCAACCTATCACGCATTGAATGCCTAAAGCTGTGGATTGTGTAACCTCGCCCAATCTTTGTCTTCAGCCATTTATTCAAAGCAGCACTGGCTGAGTTGGCACTGGTGCGTTGACCATCATTGTAGTTGGGGAAAGCAAACCGACTTTCTGTCGATTGGGTTAGTATTCGTTTTGCCGCCCACTTAGCTGATCCGACTAATGGTATTACTCTAGCGCTGCTTCCGGTCTTCAAGGATCGCCAAGGATGAGCCTTGATGTTCACGCATAGAACGCCATCTTTCTCAACAAAGTCTGATCTCAGCAGCCCAGCGCCCTCTGCTAAACGCATCCCTGTGTCAGCTATCAGGGCTATCAGCCATCGTTGCTCATCATCAGCCTTATAGCACTCCTCTTGAACCTTCTTAATGTCTTCAGGCTTTACGTGAAACCGTTTCTTAACCCCAACACTATTATCAAAATAAACGTTTGAGAATGGGTTGACTATTGCTAGCTCAAACTCACTCAGGGCTAAGTTTATAACGGCTCTCACAGTACCAAATACCCTTGCTACAGATGCTCCGTTAAGACCTTTGGCGAATAGATAATCACGGAACTTCGTAGCATCAGAGCGAACATATTCGTCGAGGTTTTTCATCCCACAGCAATCAATCAGATAACCACAAGACCGCCTGACTGCTGCTTCAAAAGTTGTAGAACGATGACTGCCTTTTAATTGCAAGTACACTGCCACAGAGGCTTTAAGTGAGTGGTCATCTTTCTGTGTATCAATGATATCTGCCTTAACAGCATCAGCGAGAAGATGCTTCCCTGGTAGATCATCGGAGGAGATTCTCAGTATATGCCAATGCCGATCCAATTTAGCAGCATCACTCATGGCCCTAACACGAGCATCCCTGATGCATTGGGTTCTTAGCGAGTAGGCGATCCTGCCAGTTATATAATGCCGCCGTAAGTCTGCAGGAACTCGACGGGAGAAATACCAGACGCCGTCTTTTTGGAATATGTAACTATTATATTTGGTTGCCAGCATGGTCTACGGCTCACTAAAAAGTTTATTATAGTAAGATATTACAATGCGTTAGATTGAAT
>CACPHA010000112.1 GCA_902633655.1 Paracoccaceae bacterium | reverse complement strand
GCAACGGTACTCCAACACAAGCTGGGCGTATTATAGCAACGCTTAAGGAAGCCAACGAGGAAGTGGATGAGTTTAAAATCAAGCAGATTAGCGAACGCTTGGATGCAGATGATCAAGAAGCCAACCATCAAACAAAATAACTTTAAGGAGAAACAAAAAATGAGTGTCAAATTAACTTACGTTGCCTATACACAAGAAAGCTTAACGAACCAGATTAAAACTGGCGACAGCCGCGAAGCGGCAGCAAAAGCTGCAGTTGAAAGTGCAGGCGGTACTTTTATTGGCTTTTATGGCCTGATGGGGCAGAAACATAATGTAATGCTTATTAGCGACATGGAGCAAACAGACTACATGAGTGTTATTGCAAAAGTCATGATGGGTGGTGCTTGCAAAGATATTAAAACTGTCCATTGCTACACTGGAGATCAAGTCACAACAGCTATGGCAAAGGCAACTGGTAGCGCAATTGATTATAAGCCAGCAGGTTAGCAACTTGGGTGTTTGGCATCTACAGGCCAACCATCAGCCCCAATAGCCTTATCGTAGCCTAGCATCTCCTCCGACTGTATCGCACCTGAGTGACAGCTCCAGCAGACTGCCTCAAGATTGCTTGGGTCGTAGAACAACATCCAAGTTTGGTCAATTACTGAGCAGAAATGCTAATAGGATAATTGGCAAATATAAGCTGGAACCTACGACCGCGGACGGGCGGAAAGGCTGGAAGATAGTGCAAGTATGAACACCCCCTTCACCTCCTTTGAATTGGTCGATTGAGAAAACTGTCAGAGAACATCAGCAAAGTTTTTTAGATTAACAGAATTCCTTTTTTAAACTGAGGTTCCCTCAGAATTGGAAAAGAAATAGGCCAAAACATAATTACGCTTGTAAGCAATTATTTAACGAGTCATTGAAATATATTTTTTCCTTTGACACTTTTCGTTTGCAAGCCTGACAAAGGCGGTGGAGGAGGTGTAATTCGAAGGTACCCTGATTGTCCTTATCCGTTCATAAAAATTTTTATTAGGTTGGCACAGCCCTCCAATTTGGATATTTAATAATTTATCTGTATGCACTCTGAGATGCTCAAATGATGCATAATATGCACTTAGTGACGTTGCTTAAACATCTAACGAAAATATGTTACTCTAAGACACCCCATCACACGTGCAAAAATGACTATAGCATAGTGTTGCTCTGAACGAGGCCATGCAACACGCTTCGGTGCCAATTGGAAGGGTCCAAAGTGCCTTGCAAAGATCAGTCATCAAGGTACAGCCTGTCAGATGTATGCGTACCAAATTAATAGCTGAAATTATCTCTATGAGTTTTAGGAGGGTTTATGCGGTTTGAACTCCGCCCAAATTATACTTGATTATAAAACGGCATAGCCATTTAAATTTATAGGGGTTAACAGAACATATGGCAGACAAAGAAATGAATTCGGATACTGAATTTAGTATCGTACCACCCCGCCGCGGAAGGGCCGTAAAACTATCATGCGGTCAGGGAATAAAAATTGTTAATACCCATGGCACTCAAGTTGTGGATACATGGTGCTTTAATGCCGAAGACGTGAAAGAGTTCATGTCGATGGAACATCACAGGGCCGTTACGCAATCTCTGTTCCCTGCCGAAGGTGATCTGCTGTATTCAAACCGAAGAAGGCCAATTTTGCTACTTGAAGTTGACACCTCACCCGGACGCCATGACACATTGATTGCGGCTTGTGACGTGCACCGCTATGCACTTTTAGGCTGTAATACATATCACGATAATTGTACTGACAACTTACATGCAGCATTGTTGCACATTGGTTTGCAGGTAGATGAATGTCCTAGCCCCTTAAACCTCTGGATGAATATACCAATCACGGATTCTGGATCAACAGAGTGGGGTACTCCATTATCTCAACCGGGAGATTATGTGATATTGCGCGCTATGATGGACTGTATTGTGGTTATGTCGACTTGCCCGCAAGACCTCGTGCCAATTAATGGCACAGATTGTATCGTCAAAGAGGTTGAATACGCAGTATTAGAAACATGTAATTAACATTGCAGAACTAATCCGTTCGCTAGAACATTTTAATCAAATTAAATTCTTAATCGTAAACATGCAGTGTATTTACACTTGGCTGCACTATTTCATCGAAGACCAAAAATATGTTATTACAAAATACGTTGTGAACGTTGATAGTGTGCCTGTAACAAAATGTATCTCCGAACTTGGCAAAGCAACGCGCTTTGGTCCCAATTGGTCAGGTGAACGATGCGGAGCAAAGACACGTCGCGGCACGCTTTGCCAGAGGCCAGCGTATAAGCATAATGGACGCTGCAGGCTGCATGGCGGCGCTTCTACGGGGGCAAGGACTCAGGAGGGCTTAAAGCGCATATCAGAGGCTAATCTTAGGCACGGAAGGCAAACAAAGGACAAGCTGGAAGCCCAGCGCAAACGCGGCGAAGTTGGGCAACTGGTATTAAGTGAATTAGAGAAGATCGAAGCTGAACTTTTATCAGCTAGTTTGATTGACACAAACCTTAATCCAGTATGATTATACTTTCACAAGTCGGAGGCTAGTCTGCGAACACTTTTGCTCATAATCTTTCGGCTTTTCGCTTCGCAACCGTATGGTAGCGAAGCTTTACCTGAGTGCAGTGGTGATATTAATAGTTGCACTCCCTTGTTAGCCGCATATATCGTTAATAAAAAGGTAATTTACATCCGCACCCGGCTCTGATACAAGTGATATCGCGATAATTTTAGTTCGCTTACTGATTTGAGTGAGTGCCGGATCAGGAATGACCTCGGCCTCAGCCATTGCTCCTCCTGCTTCTTCAAAACGTTTGAATTGTTGATAAAGCTTGAACGCTTCCTAGGCCGTTTTTCCAACTGCGGGTAAACCATCTGTCCATGTGGATTTGCGTGGAACCAACCATAGATGCTCCTACCTCCCAAATTAATTTTTGGAGATTTCATTTAGCAACAGTACAGCGAATATATGCGACCAGAAGCTGCTAATAAAAGGTCCATGTCTGCAAGTGCTTTTTGGCGCTCACTAAAATTATCGAAAGGTATTTTATGAATTATGATTTCGCATGTGTTGATGATTGGCGCGACGCAAATCATCTTTATAGAAAACTTGCTGAAGGCCTAAGCGAAAGTGCAGATAATATGATTGAAAGTTGCAGTTCTTGCCTTGTGTCTGCTCGAGAATAAATTTTTCAGTCGCCCGCCGCATGAGCGGGGCCACTACCACTGTTATCGTACGATGCTGCTGCGACGAAGTTTTCCATAAACGATTTCCATTGATTGTCAAAATACCAAGAGATTTCACCATTGTTTGACGTTTGCCAACTTGAAATTTGGTTAGCAAACTTTTTTGCCCATATAACCGCGAAACCCATCGATAATGCGTAAGGATAAATTGTCGAAAATTGACTTGCGTTTGGCTCAGGTTCTTTTCGTAAACTATTTAGGTTTGGAGTTTTGATATATAATTCCAGCCCCATTAATTGGCTTAAATTTTGCCTACCTAGTTTTGTGTGAGTCTTCAATTTTGAAATACTTATAGTCAATTGGTGCATTAAAAAACCTATACTAAAAATTTCAAACCAAATCCAAAAGGCAGCCCAAAAAATGCCCAATATTGCAACTGACAATGCCCAAATTAGCATTATTGTAGTGACTACGTAAAAAAACGTTTGTGCTGTTTTGGCAGGCTCCATGTTAGCGCCAAATTGCCGCTCTAAAGAATCCTCCAGTTTGTAACCAATTTCTCTGAGATTATTGGACCACTTTTCACTCTGCTCTATCTCGAATTCGTCACCTACTTCTAATAGTCCCATGTTACGGAGTACCAACCATTCTTCCGTAAAGATTTTTATTTTTTCTGCTCTTTCTGAGATACTTGCCCCTTTCAAAAGTATAATCTTAGATTCACGAAGCTCTACAGCCCCTTTAGTGGCGAGACTTATCAAAGCAAAACCTATCATACGCGGACCAACGATGTTTCCCCGTCTCAATATAAACCGTGCTGCTAGAGGAGAAATGTTGCGTGGGGGATAAAATTTAGGTGCTACATTAGTTAGAGCATGATTTTTAGATCTCAGCTTATAAAATGAGAAGTAAACAGCAGCAACAATAGCTAAGGTCACTAACAAAATAATATAAGACTGGATCAAATAGATTCTTTTTCTTTTGTCGTCTTCGACTTCCTTGTGGAAATAATAAATATGATCATCAATTAAGGTTCTTGGTTTATAGCTTTCTATAAGCTCAGGCTGAAACTTGATCCTTACGGTGACCCCTTGCTCAGGTTTGAAGTTGGCCCCGTGAAGCTTAATTGCACTTCCCGTTTCAAAATAAGATACATCTAATTCATTGGCTTTGCTTCCAAACTTGCCACTAAAAACTTCAGTCCCTAAATATTCAGCGCTCTCTGGAAAATTTACTGTTGCGGACACATTTTTGATAGGGACTTTCCAATATTCCCAATAAAACGGTATAACATTCCAGTAGAGTTGATCGCTTTCTTTGAATTGTAATATTGCTCTATCTACTTCATAAGAAATCAAAAAATTGTGAAACTTATCTTTTAGCAGTGGACTTGGACCAAATTTTTCAGGTCTGCCAAAGAGATATGCGAAAGACTCTTTTGAGTTTAATATTTTTCCAGGTATATTATTCCCATCGTGAGTCCCTTTAAAATTGAAGTAGGGAGATTTGCTAAATAAGGAGCAAAAGAAGCAGGAGCTTCGTTGGTACTTTTCGACATTTTTTAGGGAAAAGTGTCGGGCAAATCCCGAATTTTTATCACCCTCTGCCCAAAATCTAATTTTTTCGGAAACGGAAACATTTCCATTTTTTAAAATCTCAATTTCCACGTGATAGGTATCAATATATTCTTCGGCATGGACCATCGGAGAAAGTACTATCAAAAATATCCAATCAGTCAGTAAACGTCTCATTTGCGTTTAACGTTATTTATTTTTCTACGAATTAATTTGTTCTCAACTACAGCGTCAACTTTAGCTTCAGCGCAGAAATAGGCTAGTGTGGCCATATCTCCTGGTGCAAAACTTTCGTAGCTTTTCAGTATAACTTCACTAGGTGTCATTTTATTTCTCCTCGTTAAGCCTCTTCAGGTTCTCTGATGATGAAGGTGGCAGTCAATAGTCATGCAACTAAAGGTGACATCAGTATGACACGCGGCGAGAAGGTTTGCGTATTTATTGAGCATTTCTGCTTGATCCTGATCCCTCTATTTTGGTCAGTAAGTCGATAACCACAGAATTCAAATGAATGGATCTGGGGTAAAATTTTAAGATTTCACCTATAGCCTTGATGGCTTTTATTACCGCATTCGCTATAGATTACTCATTATCGATAAATATTGGCATAGTCTCAATAGTTTTTATTCTCGTATGGCCTTTTATTCGGAAAGCAGTGCTAGCAAATACCGCTCTCGCCAATTTGGTTTCAGTGGGGAAGGTATCGTTACAGATATCCACTAATTTGCAATGGGCTTGGTTTATAATTGGCTTAGTTACATTATTTTTCAGTGAAGCAAAGATTGCGCTATGTATTTTTATTATCGGCAGTGCATTAAACATCAGTTCATTTTCCAATCGAAAGGAAAATGTAATCATAACCCCAGATGAATATCGCTACTCAATGGAAAAAAATAATGTAGAGATAACGGACTTAGCTTATATAAAACCGATTACCCAACGGTTATTTTTTTGGACGTATTTTGGGTTGCTTGCCTACGGCTTTACCGCACTGATTATTTACTTCGCCTTTATGTAAAGTTGGTTTCGTTATCTCAAAAAATCAAAAGATGTTTTTGATCAGTGGCAGGCCGTGATATTAATTTATCAGGAATCATGATTAAATTAATGAT
>CACPHA010000111.1 GCA_902633655.1 Paracoccaceae bacterium | reverse complement strand
AATTATCGCAGCGATTAAAGGTGATGATCTAAAAATGCCAATTTGCAAAGCTTACCGAATTTCAACCTAATTGGACCGCAAAGTATCGATTGTGGACGTTTAAAACAAGCTGCCTTGATCAGAACCGGAATCTTTAGATTGAGTAAACACATTTTTCTGCGATTTGATTTCAAACCTACCATCACGGAATTCTACCTCTAGCGTTGCCGCCGATTTTGCCGAAGTAACAGATTTGATCACCTTGCCACGAGAGCGAACAACGGCATACCCACGGTCCAACGTTTCCTTATATCCAAGCATTTCACGCAATCGATCCAGCGCGGAAAGTTGCTCAAATCTTTGGGACATCTGAAGCTCAACCAAACGCGATAGCGCCTTTTGTTGATGGATATAGCTTTCCTGACTGTGTCGCATTTTACGCACCACCAGATTTGGCACAAGTCGAGTTGAAAGATTTGTAAATTCGGCGTCACGTAGGTTAATAAAGCGCTCAAGCGCTTTATTAAATTGGGGCCATAACTGCGCAAAATCTGCTTTTGCCCATTTATATTTTGAACACGCTGTTGAGGGGCGTAGTAAAACAGTTGCATTATACAGCCGCATTTTGCTTAGTTGGATGCGAATATATAGCGATTTGGGAAGGCTCTCAGCCAGATGGTCAAGTTTCTGGCGATCATACGTAAATAGCCCGTCCGGCTTTGGTAAAGCCCTTCCCAAATCCTGAAGTCGTTGCCACCGCCACTCAAGGGTCGTGCTAAGTGCACGAGACATGCGAGCCCTATGTTCTGAAAGTGAAGCAGAAAGCTCATGCCTTACTGGCACTGCAAGCTCCGCCGCAGCAGTCGGAGTCGGAGCACGTAAATCCGATACGAAATCGATCAAGGTGGTATCTGTTTCGTGTCCTACTGCAGAGATCAACGGGATGTCTGAACTTGCAGCAGAACGCACGACACTTTCTTCATTAAAACCCCACAAGTCTTCGAGTGATCCACCACCGCGGGCAACGATCAAGACATCAGGTCGCGGAAATCGCTCGCCCCCGTCAAGGGCATTAAATCCGTCAATTGCCCTTGAAACTTCTGAGGCGCATTTTTCGCCTTGGACAGCAACAGGCCAGAGCAGCACTTTGCGAGGGAACCGGTCTCGCAGACGATGCAGGATATCGCGAATCACAGCCCCTGAAGGCGATGTCACAACTCCGATCACATCTGGAAGGAAGGGGATGGGTTTTTTGCGGTTTTGTTCAAAAAGGCCTTCAGCGGCTAGCATGGTTTTGCGCTTTTCAAGCATTGCCATCAGCGCGCCAACACCGGCTGGTTTCATATCATCGATTATAAGTTGATATTTCGACTGACCACCAAACGTTGTAATGCGTCCTGTAGCAATAATCTCCAATCCTTCTTCGGGAGGCATTTGCAAGTGTGCGGCTACACCCTTCCAGATGACCGCAGCTAATACCGAACGCTCATCTTTAAGATCAAGGTAGACATGGCCAGATCGAGGAAAAGAAACCCGCCCAATTTCCCCCTTAACCCGAATATTCGCAAACTCACCTTCCACAACGCGTTTGATAGCGCCAGAAATTTCTGAAACGCTAAACTGCGGAAGGTTCAAACCAGGGTTTGGATCATCGATTAGTTCCATAGTCATTGCTTACTTGTATAAAAATCATCATAAGCTTAAAGCGCAACTTAGCAGATTCCAAGAGGATCATCGCATGAAAATATTGATCTTAGGGAGTGGAGGTAGAGAGCATTCTCTTGCCTGGGCTATTAAGCAAAATCCGAAATGCGATACGCTACTCTGCGCGCCAGGTAATGCTGGCATAGCACAAATAGCAGAATGTTATTCCTTAGACATCATGAACGCGGCTACTGTGATAGATTTCGTAAAAGGTCAGAACGTTGATTTTGTGATTATAGGGCCAGAAGCGCCCTTGGTGGCTGATATTGGAGGGGCCCTTCGAAGGGCGGGGGTTTTGACTTTTGGTCCTGATCAAGCAGCAGCCCAACTTGAGGCAAGCAAAAATTTCACCAAAGAAGTTTGTTCAGATGGCGGAATTCCAACAGCGGCTTATGCGCACTTCACAAATGCTGAGGCGGCTAAAGCATATGTTAAAATGCAAAGCACACCGATTGTTATCAAAGCTGATGGTCTTGCAACTGGAAAAGGTGTTGTCATTGCAACGAATGAAGCGACAGCTCTTGATGCAATTGACGCGATTTTTGCAGGGCAATTCGCTGATTCAGCTGCTGCAGTTGTGATCGAAGAATTTATGGAGGGCGAAGAGGCATCGCTTTTCGTGCTGTGTGATGGAGAAACAGCATTACCATTCGGAACTGCAAAGGACTATAAGCGCGCGTTTAACGGAGATAGAGGTCCTAATACGGGGGGCATGGGGGCCTACTCTCCTGCCTCGATACTCGATACAGTTACGTTAGACAAAGCAATGAAAGAAATCGTAGAACCAACTTTGAGTGTTTTAAAAGAAAGGGGTACGCCTTACCAAGGCGTGCTGTACGCTGGTTTGATCATTAAAGACGGGAATCCAAGGCTAGTGGAGTATAACGTCCGATTTGGGGACCCAGAATGCCAGGTTTTGATGATGAGGCTCGGGGCACAGGCCTTTGATCTTATTGAAGCCACTGCGCATGGCGCTTTGGCTAATACACGGGTTAATTGGGCTGACGATTTTGCAATAACAATCGTGATGGCGACTAAAGGCTATCCGGGACAATATCCAAAGGGATCTGTAATCAAAGGGCTTAATGAATTGCCTGAAACGTCAAAATCTGTTTGTTTTCATGCTGGGACAACCCTAATAGACGATAAGCTGACCGCTTCTGGTGGCCGCGTTTTGAATGTTACCGCAAGGGCCGACAATCTGGAAGAAGCGCGCATCTTAGCATATTCTATGGTGGAGCGGGTAGATTGGTTAGAGGGTTTTTTTCGAAAAGATATTGGAATTTCTGCGCTGTAATTCTTGTGAAGATAAGTGGGCTCTATTATTGTATGAGAGTTTAAATCTGCTTTTCAGGCATTTGGACAATAAGACCATCTAGGGCGTCAGTTACCTTAATCTGACAGGTTAAACGAGAGCGATCTGGGTTAGGCTCAAATGCAAAATCGAGCATATCCTCTTCCATATCATCTATAGCGGGAACCTTATCCACCCAGGCAAGATCAACGTATACATGACAGGTTGAGCAAGCACAGGCACCGCCGCAATCTGCTTCTATTCCAGGTATATTGTTGTCGCGCGCGCCCTCCATAACCGTTAGGCCATTGGCAACATCAACAACATGTTCCGTACCATTATGTTCAATGTAGGTAATCTTGGCCATTTCCAAAAAACTCCTCAGTCGTTCTTGCCTCAGTGTTTCCTAATAGGGCTTTGCGGATTATTCCAGTGTAATTTGGAAGTAAAAAAATACCCCTTGCTTAAAAATAATTTTGTTCTACTTTTGTTCTAACTTAAGGGTTATATTTAAATTGTGAAATGAAATATACTTGGCCCCAGCCACCAAGCGCCTGCCCAGCAAAGCGTTTAGAGCACGTACCGGAAGGGACAGTTCTAATTGTGGCAGGATTAGTCATTTTGCGCCAACGCCCAGGAACTGCTAAAGGAGTTATTTTTATCACCCTTGAGGATGAAACTGGTACCGTGAATGTAATTATCTGGCGGAATTTATTTGAGCGTTTCCGCCGTGCCGTGATTTCAGGGCGGCTTTTGCGAGTCACTGGTAAGCTGAAACGCGGATCAGGTGTAGTTAATGTCGTAGCAGAAAAAATTGAAGATATCTCTCACCTTTTGGACGGGCTAAACCAACCCCAAGTTGAATCAATTTCCAAAGATTCCACTACCAGTTTTTCTTTACACCACTGTAAAGGAAATTGATGTTTTTCATTAAGCAGATTTCTACTAACTTCTGAGAGATACAATCTTCTGGCACGATGCGTTCCATAAACGGGTAATAGCATCACATAAGCGCGTTGGGCGAAAATCACCGAACAATCTCATTAGAGATTTCGAACTATCTACCTCTGACAATCAAGAGATCTTCCCAAAAAAACAAATATCAAATTCAGCTGCTATATCAAAATAGCTTACCGCTGCATTAATCTTGAGCTGGTCAGGGGGGCTCAGAACGGGGGTATTTGATCGTTATTTCTTTTTTCCTTTAAATTTAAAACCCTTAATTTCATAGCCATTACAGCCTATATGCTTGACTGTAAGCTTTGCGGCCTTGTGATAAAGCAAGTTAACAATGCCTCGAAGCGAGGCTACTTTTAAAATAACGGTAAATTTATTTCCCTAGGTCAATCTCATTACCTTAGATCCTGGCTGTTTGACTTATTTGATGTCAATAACAACGAACCTCGGCTGTCCGTCACGTCGAACTAACAGAAGTATCGAACTCCGCCCAGCTTCCTTTGTCGACAATATCTGTGACTTAAGCTCATCTACTGTGTTTATCGTCATTTGACCCGCATCTGTGATTATGTCTCCAACGCGAATGTTTTTCGCGTGAGCATCAGATGTTTCATCAACATTGACAACCAACAAACCTTTAGCGGTTTCAGGTAAAGATTTTTTTTGCCTAAGTACTTCATCAATTTCTGAAAGCGTCAAACCGGCCACACCTTCAAATTCAGGTTCAGGTTCAGGTTCAGGTTCAGGCGTGATGCTTGATTGCGGCATCGCCGTCAAATTCTGAGGACGTTGACCTAAGACAACATCGATCATTTTACGACGTGTGTTTCTCATAACCACCACCGTTACTTTTGAGCCGACAGCGGCCTTACCAACTAAACGAACAAGTTCACCAGAGTCAGAAACACTTTGACCACCAAAGAGTACGATCACATCTGCAACTTCAATTCCCGCCTCGTCTGCAGGGCCGCCAGCGGTTATGTCAGAGACTATCGCGCCAGCTGCTTTTTCCATACCAAGTGTTTCTGCAATATCGTTCGTCACCGGACCAATGGTAACACCAAGCCACCCGCGACGTACTTCCCCGAACTCTTTTAGCTGCGCTACAACGGGGGCTACCACATTAGACGACATCGAAAACCCAATTCCGATAGATCCGCCAGTTGGCGAAAGGATGGCTGTGTTAACGCCGATTACGTCACCTTGCATGTTAAACAAAGGGCCACCTGAATTGCCTCGATTGATCGCAGCGTCCGTTTGAATGTAATCGTCATAACTGCCCGACAATGTACGATTACGAGCGGAAATGATACCCGCAGAGACCGAAAAACCTTGCCCTAGAGGGTTACCAATAGCCATTACCCAGTCTCCAACTCGAGACAGGTCACTATCGCCAAATTGAACAAATGTGAGAGGCCTTTCAACTTCAATCTTCAGAAGTGCAATATCGATATTCTTGTCTATTCCAACAACTTTGGCCGAGTATTCCGTCAAATCAGGAAACTCAACTAAGATTTCATCAGCGCCATCAATCACATGATTATTGGTCACAACATAACCATCCTTCGAAACGACAAACCCGGAGCCAAGCGCTGATGTATTGCGCGGACCGCGTCTATTTGGATTACGGTCGCTGAAATCACGAAATAACTCCTCAAATGGGCTACCTTCTGGGACAACACCCCTCGGGACCACATTTTCTGCCACTTTAGTAGAGGTCGTAATATTAACCACGGCTGGACTATTTGTTTCGACCAAATCTGCAAAACTTTCGGGTGATGAGCGGGCTGCTGCGCTAAAGGTCTGCGAAAGCAGCAAGAAGGACATCAGTAATACTGCCCATCCAAATTTGCGAACTTGCATTATGTCAGTAATACCTTTCACATGGATGGTTCCATTAACAAGTGAATGATACATTAATAAAAGCTCCTATATATCGATTTGCATATCATTTTGTTTAAAACCACTTTTTATGTTAGTTTTAAGAGGGTGAACTGGTAATAGCTTAGGAATTATTCTTGGCGATTGGTGGATTTTCGGTTAGACATATCTGCCCTAAGAAAAATAACGGCTGACAGCCAAAAGGATCACAGCACCAAGCAATGCTGTTAGAATGCCGAAACGGCGACGTTCACTTACCGACAAATCCTTAAGAGCCTGTAAAAGGTTATCAATAACCATAGGAACCATAGCATACACCATCCCT
>CACPHA010000110.1 GCA_902633655.1 Paracoccaceae bacterium | reverse complement strand
TTACATCGTAAAACAGATCGCCTTCAGGAACGATTCTATTTGATACTGTTACAAGAGGACTATTCACAAAAGTGTCGGACGGAGTGTATCAGATTTTCGGTAACTTCTGCCTTATGAAGGATTATACTCAAATAGGGCAAAAGCTGCTAGAATCGAAACCTGACGATGAACAAGGCCTTTACTTAGGTAGGGGTCTTTTCATTTCAACCTGGCATTGTCCACCTGCCTCTACTGATCAATTAACATCCCAGACATTGATCGGGTATGGCGTTCTTCCTGAGACCACTCTTCAAGCCAAGGTCTAATGTTTTCAAGATGTGTGAGAGAAACCTCTTGATCTTCTGATATCTTTTCAATCGAGGGAGAAATTTTGACAAGATAAACTTCGCCATTTACCTCTGACAGGAACCTTTGTTGGTTAAATAAGTGCCTACATTTTTTATTATGTATTTTCCATTCTTCGATCACATTTTCTAAGTGCTCTGGCTTCGGCTTAAA
The DNA here is from genome assembly GCA_902633655.1 of Paracoccaceae bacterium. GTDB lineage: Bacteria > Pseudomonadota > Alphaproteobacteria > Rhodobacterales > Rhodobacteraceae > LFER01. Next base: position 6,014 of record CACPHA010000110.1, on the reverse strand, counting down.
TCTCACTATGCTTAAGACCTTCAAAACGCGTCTCCCATTAAAAACTTAATCCAAAAACTTGCTATATGATTGCCTAAATCTATCTAATAGTAATGGTTACTAGAGTTCTATTTAATGAAGACTGCCCAATTTGTAACGCAGAAATCTGCCACTATAGAAAGTATGCTGACGAAAAAGGTATTGAACTTTATTTTGATAAATTAGGTGAGACCGATTTATCAATTTATGGCGTTAGTAAAGATCAAGGTGCAAAACGGTTGCATGTAATATCAGATGGGCAAATTATCCATGGCCTACCAGCTTTCCGAAAGCTTTGGGCAGAAATGCCCAGATATAAAACTTTAGCGATTGTGACCAATTTCCCCATAGTAAGGGAAATAGCTGCACTTATTTATGATAGAATACTAGCACCATTGCTTTATAAGTCCCATTTGAATCGTGTGCAGAAAAATTCTGAACAAAGTTAAAATTTTAAACAGCAAAAATTAAAACGGCAGAATACAAGCAGTAATCTTGTCCAATTGACGGTTAAGTCGGATGGGTGTTATGAGATTGTTAGAATTTTTGCATCGAAAAGTATGGTGCTCACATCATCTAGCATATGCCAGAAGCGGAAGCTGATAATGAACAAGCCCCTTACTTCGGTAAGGGCCCTCTCTTAAGGGGAACTTATGGTAATAAATATTAAAATTCTCAAAAAAAATAATAAAAAATACCTGAATGAAATGACGGCCCCTGAAGGACGAGTTGTCCAAAAAAATTTCTTCATTAAGCATCAAATAAATACATGAAAACATTATATTTTTTTATTTACTGTTGCAAAATCTATGTCCTTAACCTATGTCCTTTAAATGGCTAGAGTAAAGAACCCTAAGTATTTGGTGAAGCTGTGGAACACTTATCACGTTGTGATGAAGATACCCCCAACATTACAGAAATATTTCCCACATGAGCATGATGGACCTAATCGAAAAAAGGGTGATTGCAAGAGGAAGTTTTCTGCAAGCTTAAACACGGGTAACTTAGAGCTAGCCGAGGTTAGGTCAGGCCCGTTTATTACTCAGTTCAAGGCTATGATTATGGCTGCGAAAGACCAAGAAAGCCCAACTCAAGATTTTGATTTTGACAAAGCATTTGCCAAAGCAAAGGCCACCTTTGAAGCTTTTGTTTCTAATCAAATTGCGGCATCTGAAGTCGCCATGCAATTGGACCCAGATGAAGCCAAGTCACCAGCTGAGCTTAGGGAGCGCATCGAGGTATATGCTACCGTTACTAAAAAAGGTGTATCCACAAAGGCCTACGTTGATGAGTGGAGAAAGCAATGTGGTTACCGAGAGAAAAATGCCGATGAAGCAGAGCGTTTTTTAAGGAAACATTTTTGTCCAAAGTTTCCTATTTTTGAACTTATTAAACCAATGGATTTGCGCCTTTGGATTGAAGACCAGTTGCAAGGGCGAAATGGCTATAAAGTTGCTTCTAGAGAAACAGTTAAAAAGAAAGTTGGCTGGATAAATAGTTACTGGGCTTACTGTGAAGGGCAATATACCGAAGCGCCATGTTTAACCTATGGCAGTATTCCAAAAGCAAAGAAAACTAAAACATCGGCAGTTCAAAGATCTTATCATCCTTACACAATGGACGAATATTATCAGCTATTGGAGCAGACAGATAAACAGAACAGGGGCAGGGGTGATCCTGTAATGAAAGATCTGATTATTGTAGCTGCACATACTGGATGCCGGCTCAATGAATTATGTAACATGACCTTGAACAACGTTGGTGATGATTGGCTTCAGGTTGCGGACTCAAAGACCAAAAGCGGTATTCGTAAAATCCCTATTCATAAAGACATCCAGCAACTTATAGAAAGGCTGAAGCAAACGAGCTTAGACGCTGTTGATAATTATTTGTTTTCAGAATTAACAGCCGGCAATAAGTACCATGACAGAGGTGCTCCGATAAGCAAACGTTTTAGTCGTTTGAAAGACAAATTATGCTTTGGAGGAAGTTATGGTTTTCATAGCTTTCGTTCAACGCTTTCAAATCTTTTTGAAACAGCGGGAGTAAACGAAACCTTTGCCACTCGTATTATTGGTCACAAAATTGATACTATGACCTATGGGCTTTACTCGGAAGATATTCCTTGGGATAAAAAAGTCGAAGCTATGGCAAAGGTTAGTTACAAGCCAAAAGGCTGGCCGATCAAGAGGCTAGATGATTAACGCCATTTCAATTGGCATATTAAAAGTGGAGATTCCTGTGAAGCCATTAGGGAACAGCTTGAGGATAGAGGCGATCTGGCTTAAAATTCCCCATATTCAAGTATAACCGCCAAAGCCGCCATATATAACGCAAGTTCAATAATGGTTCTATTATTGTCGACACGTTCTTCCGTGGTCATTGGGGTGTTGGAACAACCTGAAATCATCGAAGCAGCCAAAAAAGCTAAAACTGTGTTTTTTTTATATAACCCCGTTCCTTGCACAATTTTGACGATGGGGCATACGGCGAAAAAATGAAAGTATTAAGTGAATAATGTTTGAAATCCACGAACGCAGCCCACATGAGGTCTGGATGCATCGGGATGAGGTGTCTAGCTTTGGCTTTTGCCCTAGTTTCCGAAAAACATTCCCGTTGAACGGAAAAGCCAGTCTGCTATAAATTAAATGAGCCAATTCAGCATTCGAGCAAGATAAGCAAAAAATATCAACAAAAGAGGATGAGAGATGGATCAAAATCTTAGACAATCGATTCAAAATGCAACGTTTTTTTACTTGATGATAGTAGTGGCAATCACAACTATTGCTCAGCTTACCACGATGTCCGTGATAGTATTTGCCAACATTAGCGGAAAGGAAAACGTTATTGCAGCCTCTGTAATCGGTCCTGCATTACTGGGTGCTTTTGGTATCATACGCATCATGACAAATATGCAATACTTGCAGGCTGATATGGACGATGAAATGAAAGCAACCAATTTCGGTAGTGGTGTAAGTGCAATACCATTTGGAATTTTAAAGCTCATTTTTTCTGCGATATTTCTTCTGATTGCCATAATGCAGTTACAAGGTATCTATGATATTTTTTGATTAACAAAAAAAGCCCCGTCTACGTTTTGCGGAGGGGGCAAATTGATGAGTAACAGAAAGTGTCCCGTAACTAGCCAAAAGATTTATTATCTTAGCGTCTTGAACGTTAACATCATAAAACAGGTCGCCGGCAGGAACGAATTTATTTGGTACTGTTACAACAGGACTGGTCACAATATCATTTCGACCAACTACTGCGGCATGTGTTCTAGCATTGTTAAGCACAAAAAAGTTACTTTTTCTTTTGTGAATTTCTTTTTGCGAAATGGAATGTGAAGAGTAGGAAAATTAAACTCAGGGCCATGCCACCCAGTTTTTACTTCAACCTCACAGCCGAACTTTCTTCCTTTACCCTCAACAAGTAGATCAACCCCATATTCGTCAGGGTTTTCAATGCAATCATATCCAAGGTTAATCCAAAATTGTCTGGCTACTTCCTTGGCGTGAGCAGAATGGCAGGCAAATTGATCTTGAACGAAATATTTAAGCGTGAGCCCGCTCCTGATTAGCCAAGAACGCTAGGTTCCAGCCTCTCAGCCACTTTTTAATTCTAGTCTTTATGTCGTTTCATCTACTATTAGCTGCTTTAGGCGTAAATGTGATTTTATGAAATAAATGACAATTGAGTGTGCTCAGGCTCCTCCAAAAACTGACCACCAATTCTCAGCAGAACTAGATGTTGAATAAAAAACAACCCTCCAAGACTGAAGGTGGGTCGGTCTTGAGGGTCAAAGTAAACGCCGTCAGATAGGTAGTAAAGAGTTTCGGCGTTTTAGGCTTGCAAAGAATACGCAATAAGAACAAATATAGAACATGATTCCACTTTCGTCAATAACTGATAACCATATTTCTCTCACTTGCCTCTGCACCCATTGGAATTTGCTTCCAGTAAAAGACTTGATTGACGTTTATGGAGCAGACATAACCGTTGACCAAATTGAGAAGGCGGCAAGATGCACCAAATGTGGAGCTAAAGGAGTTATCCGTACTCAAATCATCTATGTTGGAAAAAGCTACACAGCAATGAGCAGTGCGTATACGGCTTGGTATAATAAAAAGGAGGATGATTAAAATTGTAGCCAACAATTTGCTTAAAGATCACGGCTAGGCTTTTTGGGACAAGGGCCTAGCCACATTTATTTTTAAGTTAGTTTCAGTCATCTAAACGCTATTTCATAGTCACGCATCAACTGTTGTGCTTTGATCAAATCATCTGACCGCACCATCAATCGGCGTGGCAAAATGCCTATGCTTCCTTCCAGAACGCTTATGTTTATGTCCAACTCAAATACGTCTATACCTGACCCCGCCAAAATGGCATTCGCATATGCAATAACGGTAACATCGTTTGTGCGCAGAAGCTCTTCCATAATATTTTGACTTCACATATTTCTACAGTGCGTTATCCTGAGGCAGATATTGTGAGTTCAGTGAGATGTCAAAACATACGGGTGGCTGCCACTGCGGCGCAGTAAAGTGTGAAACAGATTTAGATCCTATGACGGTTGGTAAGTGCAACTGCGGAAGATGCAGACGTTTAAACGGCACATTTGCAGTTGGGGCCTTCTATTCCTAAGACGAAATTTCAATAGAAGGCGATACTTCCATTTATAATTTCACCGGTGGAAGTGGCATGCCAGTATCCTCCCACTTTTGGGATAAATGTGGCTGCCGTGTTTATGGAAAGGCCGACTCGTTTCCTGGCATGGTTACAATGACACTTGGTGCTTTTGACAATCCGCATGCCTTCAAACAGAGAGGCAAAATCTACACAAATTATAAGTTGGATTGGGTCAAAGACGATGGATGCATCGAAGAACGATTTGAAGAGGCCGTTGTAGAGGAAAGGTTCATGTTTCTACTTACAAGTTTGGAAGGTAGGTGAGATCACAAACAGCCGGTCACTAATTTCAGCCTCCACATAAGAAGGATAGTATGTATGGCACTACCAAGAGGCGAGAAGCGTAACAGCAGCAAGAGTCCTAAAAGAGTTAAACAATAAGTCCCGCTTTAATTAGGCGGGGTTTTCTTTTTAGCAGTCGAACTATTTTCACCAGTTATTTAGCAAGCCTATCTTGAATAAAACCCATCTAGTTCCGTAAAACGTCCCCAATAACATTGCTGCGTCCACGACAAGCCATATCAACAGATTTACATTGCCGTTATCTGTGGCACTGAATACAGCAGAAAGCACATACCTATCACCTAAAAAATAAAGTATTACAAAAGCAATTAGTGAAGGTATTCCATTTCTAATTATATTCTTTTTTGTAAACATGATAGGCAAATCGAAATCTCAAATTGAAATGATAATAGAAATTATACCTGGTTTTTTTGCTGCTCTATTTCAAGTCGCTAATGCGCTGACTTGGCTTCTTTTAGTCGGCATCATTGCAGCCATAGCTTACTATTGCTTTTATGTTGGTCTTGATTATTAGACAAATGCACAGACTAGCATTGTAAACCTGAAATGATGTACCGCTAAGACCTACCCAACGCTTTTTAAAAGAGAACTTATTCTGATGAAGCTTACTTTGCCAATACTGACTGTAGCAGCAATCCTATTTGCAGGTGGCGCATCTGCTCTTGATCCTGACGATCTACAAAAGATGAAGGATAATAATGAATGCGAAAGCTGTAACCTGTCTGCTGCCAATCTGGCGAAAGATGGTCGTTATGCTAATCCAGATCCTGTTGATCTGACGAATGCCAATCTGGCGAAAGATGATCTGTCTTATGCGTGGCTGATGGGTACTAATCTGAAGGGTGCTGATTTAAGTGGTGCTATTTTGGAGAAGGCTGATTTGCGTGATGCTAATTTGAGGGATGCCGATTTGGATGGTGCTAATTTGAAGGGTGCTAAGTTGGATAAAGCCTCTATGGCGGGCGCTACCCTCTGTAACACAACCATGCCAGATGGTTCAG
>CACPHA010000109.1 GCA_902633655.1 Paracoccaceae bacterium | reverse complement strand
CTTTTGAATTATGGCAGATTAATCTCTTTAGAAATGGATTAATTTGTCTGGAGCAAAGCTATTTACGGTCTCAAGAAAGCATCTAGACCGTTGCGTCAAATGACAAACAATCCGTTAATTCTAAAAGGATCAGAAGAGCTTGGAACACTTTCAGATCAAGATCATGTTGACAGATTGATGCGTACAACAAGGCCAATATAGGATACTTTTCGCTCAAAATTTGGAGATAACTGAGGGTTTAGCCTGACGTATCAATGGAGCCGCCAATTTCTAAAGCTAAAACGCTTCTAATGGAACTCCTGCAACGGTGATACGATGCATCAATCGGCTATATCCTGAATAATCGGCAGTCGCATAATGTTGTACTAATCTATTGTCCCATATTGCCACCATTCCAGGCTCCCATACCACTCTTGCAGTAAAAATAGGTTTTGTAATGAAAGCATAAAGAAATGTTAGTAACGGTGCACTTTCTTCCACGCTCCAATTTTCAAAATTTACTGTGAAATCTCCATTTACATAAACACAAGGAGCCCCAGTGTGCGGATGCTTAACAATTACTGGATGAAGCACCGGATCACGAAACGCTTCTTTTTTTGGTTTTATACCGACATCGGTGCTATTAACAAAACTGCCATCTGAATGCCAAGCGCGTAAATCTCTCAGCATATTCTGTAAACCTGACGACATTGTGCGATAGGCTGCTGACATGGATGCAAAATGAGTATCACCACCAAACGGCGGCAGCTGCCGCGCATTCAGAATAGAACACATTGCGGGTGCTGCATCGTAGGAATGGTCTGTATGCCAAGTTCCACCGATTACTTCAGGCTGTTCTGGTACTGTACGTACCTCTGCAATCATTGGATGGCTGGCAACTGGTGTAAAAAAACGGTTTACGTCAATTTCACCAAAAAACTTAGCAAGTTTAATATGATCTTCAGGGCTTAAATGTTGTTCAGGTATAATTATGACACCATGCTCAAATAGCGAAGAGCGGACTATTTCTAATTGTGAGGTCGATGCGCTGGCGAGCGACACACCCTCAAGACGTGCACCACAGTGACCGGTTAACTTTGTTAGCTTCCAGGTATTCATCGTTCACTTACTCTCTAAATTAAATTCTTTATGCGACTGAATTAGACTTTGTTTATAGCTTTTTATCTATAATATTTTAATACTTGTATTGACCGGATGATGTTAATCATCAACCCCACCTCATTAGCAAGCGTCATCAGTAATGCTATTTTTGAGTTATACACGTATGGTTTTTTCAGAGTGCGGTCGCTCAGATTGGTCTTCGACTAATCTCTATAATGCTGTTTTATTCCATGAAGAGACAGCCTGGTCATGTTTTGGTCATGGGCGTTCTATAAAAAGGCTCACAAACCAGACGCCCGCTCAAAGGTAGTGTGGGCTTGGGCAGACCTGGTCAAAGGTTCCACGGGCAATATAACTCCGTTCAGCCGCCTCTCTATCCACCAGGCATCAACTTCTTAGGGCTTTCCTTTCAGACGAAATTGGTTCGTACATTGGATGAGTATCATGCTTTTCAGCAATATCGTTATCAATCCATGTCGCACTAGTTCTGCGGAATACTTCTCTGTCAATGTCATACCAAAACGAGGGTGGGTCAAAACTGCCACCAGCTACACCTGTCATTTCTTTATTCATTCCTATTGTCCAGAAAAGAGTAGTTGCGCACTTAGGACAAAATTCTTGAACAAAAGATCTTCCAGACTCGGTTGTGAATTCATATTTGCTCAAATCACCCTCAGTTTTTACAACATTTTCTTTGAAAAAATATACCGAAATTCCAAAAGCAGAACCAGTTCGTGTTTGGCAGTACCTGCAATGGCATACACCTGTGCGCTCTGGCTTGCCTTTGGTTTTGTATCTTACTGAACCGCAACTACAGCCACCCTCATGAATTTCATTCGGTCTCATCACTCTACTCCCTTTTAAAGGCATCTACCAAAAAGAATTGGCATTTTTTATTCTTCAAAGTATCATCTAAAGGCTTTGGTTGCGCCACCTTGTTTTAATATTTTTCGAATAGTGAACTTTTAAAGAAAACCCAAACAAACTAATTAATTATTCTAGCCTTAAAGTGCAGTTGTCAGTCTTTGCTTCTAATTGCGAAGATACCCGGAATGGCTAGGAGTAGGTGAAAAGACATAAAGACTGGTATTAGAAAAGCACTATTCTCTAAATCTGCTGGTTCTCCTGTTGCCATAATTATAAACGCTAGACCTGCCACGGCGGTAAATAAAGCAGATAACCATTTGGGGAACATTTCAGTTTTAAAAACTCCAATCCCACAAATTGCCGCGCCCAATATAGTTGACGAAAAAGCTGTTATTGCTATTGCATCAGACATTTCGGAAAAGTTGGCCCGTAGAGCATCAGCTACGATCCCCGCTGACATACATGCGACAAGGATAAGCAGTCCAAAATCTAAAAAGAGATTAGTTTCAATCTTCCTAGTCATCATGAAAGCTATGGGTAAACTGAAAAACAAATATGCAAATACCTGTTCTGTTCTCGCCGCATCGAGTATTCCCGTTCCATCTGGCCCTAAGCCCAAGTAAACGATGGGAGGAGTAAATCCTGCAATCAAGTACATTAATCCGCGGATTATTTTTTCGCTGATAACGAATTCTCCTTAATAAAATGTCTGCTGAAATTGAGCCTGAACAGCCTATACCTGCATCGGTGTCTTTGTCCAATCATAAACTACCTTTCATTGATGTTGAGAAACGGGTTGGTTACGGTTTAAGAAAATGCAAATCAGAGGAAAGAGACATGAGCCTACAAAGTTTAATGCAAGGAATATTCGATAACTGGGATAAAGAAGCTTTTAAGGCTGCACATCATCCAGACTACATGTTTATTCGCGAATTTGAGATGGTTACTTTAGAGGATCATGTCGAGACAATTGATGGTCTAATGCAGCAAGGCTATGACATTCACAAAAAATGGACGTTAATCCACGAAAATGATTACGTTTCAGAAGTTCGCTGGGAAGAAAATGATGAAATAGTGACTCACTGTATTTTGAAAAAAGACGGATTACACTGGCGTGGTTTTGTAAGCAGAGATCCGAAAAAAAAGGCAACATAATCATCTACAAAAGGACATTTATTTCATGACTGATGATCAAATAAACCTCTTAGGTTGGGTTTTATTTCTTATTTCTGCAATCGGTTTTCTTATTGCTAGTATAGGAAGTTTTTGGGGGATGTTAGGAAGTGTATTTTTTCTCATTGCCTGTCTTGTATTTATGATACCTTTTTTGCGAAAGTCGTCAACTTCTGACGAAAACAACGGTTAATAACCGTATTATTTTCCAATTCCAAAATTTGGTTTCTTTTTTAGGAACTTAGGGACGCAGTAAGATCTGATTTTCGTATTGTATTTGTGGAGCCTTTCGGTCGCCTACGTTTGGCCTGTCGTTTCGATTTATTGGCGAATAATTTATATCTAAGCTATATCTTCGCTTCGCATTACTGACGAGTTATTACATATATTTTTTTACAGTCACGGAGTTTATCAGCGCAGCCTTTCAACTTTTCTTTACAGTTAGGATCAAAAACTGCATAAGTCAAAGCTGGTGTTACCGCTGTGGTTAGAACCGCGCCACCAAAGACAAAATTTTCTGTAATTATTTTCTTTGCAGACAAAATGATTAATTTCCCATTTTTTAAAAATTCAGTTTTTAAAATACCCTTTCAAGTTCCTGAATTGATTTTATTAAGATAATACATGTGCTATCAGGAAATTCGTTGAAATACGGATTGAACTTTCTCCAAAGCGAATACTGGCAGGCCCAAGCGCGCGGGGAACCAAAAGGCGTCGGTATTGAGAGTCTTCTTGACGGCCAAGCAGAAGCTTTAACGCAAACTGTTATATATCCATAGCCCTGCGCCTTTGTATAGACAGGATCATGCCTCAACGCAAAAACAATTCTATCAATCGGGACTGTAAGCCCTAAGATTCAATAGAGACTGCTGATTGCGTCATTAATTCAGTCCATAGAGGCAAACTAACGCCCAGTTTTGGCAGCAAGGTTATGTCGCTCCTAGAGAACTACAAGCAAGTCTTTCAAACTGTTTATGCGCAAACGAAAATCTGTCCAGTGATTACTCAGCATCGTCTTAGCGATAGTGTTGATGACATATGCAAAACAGCGGGCCAACCAGTGCTACAAACCGAAATTTTTATTCGCAGCGTTGATGAAACCACATCGTACAAACGGGCTAGATCGGTGAAATTTGCACACGGGGGCCGTGCGTTATGACTGAATATAACGACAAGCCTGCAGCCGCATCGGAGGTTATTTATACCGAAGGTTGGCTACACATTGGTGATTTTGGAACTCTAAAGACACTTGTATTTTCCCGGTTACAAGCCGTGTAAAAAAAATGATTATACGCATTGGTGAAAAACATTTTCCATCGGAGACAAAAAATTGCCTATTAGAACACTCTTATGTGGGCGAAATCGCAGTCGTTGACTTACCAGACCCCTAGTGGGGAGAGGTTATTGGTGTATTTATCACAGCCCTAAGTTTTTGAATAAGTCTAATTTACATGCTCATTGCCGTTCAAACATATCTTCACAAAAAACGCCGACTGTTTGGGTGCAGGTAGAGGAATTCCCCTTAACTGGCTCTGGCAAGATTCAAAAAATTTGTACTTTGCGGTCACTTTATTGCTAGCGGTTATGAACAACTTTGATACGGTAAGGGTAGAGTGAACATTAAACATAATCATCACTAATTTTAATTGGTCGAAGAGCATAAACTGCGTATACTTCTGGACAGAAGGAGAATATCTATGCAAGCACGTGATCCTATTTCTAAGCTACCAACTCATGAAGTCACCAACATGCCACCGCATATTGGTGATCAAAATTTATGGCAGGGAGATAAGGCACTTGTATACTGGACAAAGATGATGGGTGGCGTACAACATCAAAAACATTTTGCAAAAGTTGGTCTGAAAACTGGCTCAGCAGAGACATTCCACAAAGCTAATCAAGCTAACAGACACGGTCCAGAACTTCGTGTCTTCGATCAGTATGGAATGCGGATTAATTCCGTAGAATTTCACCCTGCATATCATAATTTAATGGATCTTGCGATTTCTCATAAGTTACACAATTTCGCTTGGCACAACGAAGGCAATTCGCCCCATCTGGGACAGTCAGTACTTACCTATATGTTTAGTCAACCAGAAGGCGGCGTAATGTGTCCGATGGCGATGACATATTCTGTGTTACCTGCCTTGCGAATGGCACCTTCTATTGCAGAAGAATGGATACCAAGAATCCTCTCAACAGAATACGATCATCGCGACATTCCTGCAAATGAAAAGTCCGGAGCAATGATTGGAATGTTTATGACCGAGAAACAGGGTGGCTCGGATGTACGCGCCAACTCGACGTTTGCTCGGCCTGACGGTGAAGGTTATTTGCTAACAGGACATAAATATTTTTGCTCGGCACCAATGTGCGATGCCTTTTTGGTCCTAGCAAATACTGAGAACATGGGTATCTCGTGTTTCCTTGTTCCGCGTTGGCTTCCTGACGGTACCCGCAATAATCTTTTCATTCAACGGATTAAGGATAAGCTGGGCAACCGCTCTAACGCGTCCACTGAGATGGAGCTCCAAGATACCTGGGGGATTATGCTTGGCGAGGAAGGACGTGGTATCCGCACAATCATCGAGATGGTCACAGGAAATCGACTTTATTGTGCTATGTCTTCTACTGGGATCATGCGCCAAGCATTAGTCCAAGCTCTCCATCATACGTCATACCGTTCAGCATTTCAGAAGCGGCTAATTCAACAACCATTGATGCGAAATGTACTGGCCGATATGGCCATTGAGGTCGAGGCAGCGCTTGCACTCGGTCTTCGAATTGCGAAAGCGATGGACAATTCCGCTGATCCAGCAGAAGCAGCGCTCGCACGGATTGGTACCGCAGTAGCAAAATACTGGACTACCAAAAGGTGTCCCAACTTGGTTGTCGAGGCGCTTGAATGCCATGGGGGGCCCGGCTACATTGAAGAAAGCATCATGCCGCGCCTCTACCGTGAAGCTCCAATAAACTCAATTTGGGAAGGCTCTGGAAACGTAATGGGGCTTGACGTCCTTCGGGCCATGGGCCGCGAGGCCGAGGCTATCCCAGCCGTGATGGCAGAATTAGATAAGGCACGCGGCAATCATCCGAATTTAGACCAGGTGATCGATGATCTACGCGATGAACTGGGTGATCAGGTAGAGCTGGAACATCGAATGCGAATGGTAACAGAAATTATGGCCTTAGCGCTGCAGGGCGCCCTCTTAACCCGCAGCGGAGCACCCGAAGTGGCGGAAGCTTTTTGTGCAACCCGTCTTGCCCGACGCTATCGCGGCGCCTTTGGCACATTACCCAAGGGACTCGATATCGATGCAATAATTAGCCGAGCATTACCAAAAGCAAGTGGAATGACGGTTGGATGAAAGCATTTTAAAGCCAAAAATTTCCTAAAGAAGTAACACACACCCCAACTCGATACATACTTAAGGCGCAGTATTTAAGTGCCATCAGTAGCGCATGGGGGTAGTATCCACATTTCACATAGTTGCAGTTCATGCAAACTCCAGCCATGGCCTCAGCCTT
>CACPHA010000108.1 GCA_902633655.1 Paracoccaceae bacterium | reverse complement strand
CTCACAAACTGTGCGCCGGGTAGAAAATTTGAGGGAACCGTCAAATAAAGGGAACCGTCAAATAAAGTTCCCAACCTAAAAATAGAATTAGATTTTCCCAAGCTTTTCCCTACGTGCAGTTTTCAAGCGCAAAAAAATCATCACCAGCGTGATAAGAGGAGCGGGTCAAAGGTTTTGCCGATACCATGAGGAATCCCTTGCCGTAGGCTGAAGTTTCGAAACTTTTAAATTCGTCTGGAGAAATAAATCGAACCACCGCATGGTGTTTCGGTGTTGGTTGTAAATATTGGCCAATGGTTAGAAAATCAACGTCGGCGACACGCATATCGTCCATCACCTGCATGACGGCCTGACGGGTTTCTCCAAGTCCAACCATAATCCCCGACTTGGTGAACATCGATGGGTCAAGCTCTTTGACTCTTTGGAGAAGCCGAAGTGAGTGGAAATAACGCGCACCTGGTCGCACTTCAGTGTAAAGACCTGGAATTGTCTCCAAGTTATGATTGAAGACATCTGGCCGAGCATCGACTACAATTTCAAGAACCGATGGATCACACCTCAGAAAATCTGGTGTGAGAACTTCGATTGTTGTGTCAGGGCTTTGTTTACGGATTGCTCGAATAGTTTGAGCAAAGTGCGCTGCGCCTCCATCTTTAATGTCGTCTCGATCAACCGAGGTAACCACTACATGCTGAAGGCATAATTTAGCTACAGCATTAGCGACTCTGCCGGGTTCAAATACATCGAGCGCCTGAGGTGGCTTCCCCGTAGCAATATTGCAAAAAGAACAAGCTCTAGTACAAACGTCCCCCATGATCATCATGGTAGCATGGCCCTGCGACCAACATTCGCCCAGATTTGGACATCCTGCCTCTTCGCAAACTGTTACGAGATTATTTTCCCTGATAAGGTTGCGAGTTTGTTTGTAACCCTCGCTATTAGGGGCCTTAACCCTGATCCAATCAGGTTTTTTGGGCTGTAAAGTGTCCGGTCTATTTACTTTTTCCGGATGCCTATGCCCTGGTTGTTTAAGATCTCGCAAAATCACTCTCCCATGTCCAAGAGTTATAGCAGATCGCCTGATACGTCCAAGTGGCAATAAGGCGCACATTAATCATCGCCAAAGTTTTTTTTAGAGAAACGACACGTTATACAAAGACCCATTCGATATTTCTTGGCTTCAATGGTAAAAACCGAATGTATTCTTATAAAAAACAAATACAAAAATATTTGCATTTTGCATTACTTGTTCTAAACCGTTGCAAATAAAACTGTTATGTAACTGTGTTTTTCCATGTCTATTGAAAATTTGCACTTCAGTTCTATCCGTAGTTTTAGCAATACGCATTAAGTGCTCATCACCTAAACATGTAAAGTGCCGTCCATTGCGTACTTTGCTTGTATGTGCTTCAACAGTAACTTTAGCTATAAGTAATTGCTTGTTGCCTTCTATATACTTTTTAATTTCAACATTTTCCCTAGTTAATTGTCTTAATTCGCCACTACGCATTCCACTGTTAGCTTGAAACAGCAAATAATCCCTACAAATTAGCAGGTCATAAAGTTTGTCTTCATTTATTTCATTCTTTTTTACAGCTACAAAACTCTTAAAAGCATTAGTAAATGCTCTGTATTCGTCTGCTGTAAATGTTTGTATTCGTATTAAATTATTATCAATGTCTTACTTGTTCTTAGCAGTATATGGCAGTTTTAATTTGTGTATATTTGTGGGCCCATTTTCAGCTAACCAAGTAAAACACATACCAATACTACTAAGTTCAATTCGTATTGTACTGTCACTTGCATCTGCTTGTTTTCTGCAGCTTACATAATCAGTTTCAATTCCATCAACTACATGCTTTTGCAATAACAATTTTGTTACTTCATTTGCCTTAATTTCTCTGCCTGTACATCCAATAAAATGTCGTAAATGCGTTTTTATCGTCTCAAATCGCCCCTTAACAATACCTGCTTCACCCAAACCTGCTTGCTTTTCTTTGTGTTTCAAAAATTCATTACACGCTTCATCAACTGTAATACCAAATATCTTTTCACCTTGTTGTAGCTTGTAGCCAATCGCATAAACTTTGCTTTCAGTAAATCTATAGCAAGTGCTTTATCTCTAGTTTTCAAACTCTCTCGTACATATTTTTTCTCACTAGTAACCCACATTCTAAACTGCGATATTTCACGCTAGTTCATTAATATTACAGCTTTATCACCTAAAATTACTGTTTCGTCAAAAGCCATTTCCCTATTAATTCTCCTTTCTTCTTTACAAAAGTTAATATCTTTTTGCATTTGTGTTACCTTTCTAAAGTAACAATAACAGTATACACTATACTGCTACTATAATTCGTTCAAGTGTAACGTACCTACACTAATGCGTAACACTTCAAACAAGCGTATTTCTTTTACGCAAAGCAATAGTTGCGTAAGTTTGTAAAAGTCTTTGCTGTGTGTTTTGAAAAGTGTACTTAAAACAATGTAGTAGTTTTACTTTGTAACTATTTTGTAAAAATAAAATGCTTATTTTCCAATAATATAGCCTTTAGTCTTACTCCAATTCAATAGTCCCGGGAGGCTTTGAAGTAAGGTCATAAGTAACCCTATTGATACCTTTTACCTCATTAGTAATACGTGTTGCCGTTTCACTCAAGAATTCATGTGAGAAAGGATAGTAATCTGCTGTCATTCCATCAACTGACGTCACCGCACGGAGAAGGCACGCATAATCATATGTGCGCCCATCGCCCATCACGCCAACGGTTTTCATGGGTAAAAGTGCTGCAAAGGCTTGCCAAATTTTATCATAGAGCCCGTGTTTTCGGATTTGGTCGATGTAAACAGCATCTGCTTCACGTAATATCTCTAATTTTTTGCGTGTTATTTCGCCGGGACAACGGATAGCAAGGCCAGGTCCGGGAAAGGGATGACGGCCAACAAAACTTTTGGGCAAGCCTAATTCGTTTCCTAGAGCCCTAACTTCATCTTTAAACAACTCTCGCAAAGGTTCAATCAATTTTAGGTTCATTTTTTCCGGTAACCCACCGACATTATGATGAGACTTGATTGTAGCTGATGGCCCACCACTAAAAGAAACAGACTCAATTATATCTGGATACAGTGTGCCCTGAGCAAGGAACTCCACTCCGTCAATTCCATCTGCGATTTTTTGAAAAACATCAATGAAGAGCCCACCAATAGCTTTACGTTTGATTTCAGGATCGGAAAGTCCTTTTAATGCATTTAGAAATAGTTCTTTTTCTTGCACATATATTAGCGGTATTTTGTAGTTTTCTTTAAACATAGCAACCACTTCATCAGCTTCGCCTTTTCGCAGCAAACCGTGATCTACAAAAACGCAAGTCAGTTGCTCTCCAATAGCTTCATGGATTAATACCGCTGCTACAGAGCTATCCACACCGCCCGAGATCCCACATAACACTTTTTTATTTCCAACCTGATCTCGGATGGCAGAAATGGCTTTCTGGCGGTAAGCTCTCATTGTCCAATCGCCACAGAAACCTGCTATGCGAACGAAATTTTTAAAAAGTTTCAAGCCATTTCGGGTGTGGTGTACCTCTGGATGGAATTGCACACCATAGAATTGACGTGAAATTTCTGCAGTAATGGCAAAAGGAGCATGCTCAGAAGTACCATAAACTCTAAAACCCGGAGCAATTGCACTTACATGATCCCCATGCGACATCCAGACTTGTTCACGGGTCTCGTCAAACCAACCATCCAATAAAGTTAATCTTTCCTCAGACGATTTAACATACGCTCGACCAAATTCGGCAGTTCCACGACCCCGCTCCACTATTCCACCCAACATATGCATCATAATTTGCTGTCCATAACAGATACCAAGAATGGGAACCTTCAAGTCAAATACCTCAGGAGGAGGTTTAGGAGCGTCATCTTCATAAACTGAAGCTGGCCCACCTGAAAAAATAATCGCCTTTGGGCGATATTCTTGAAGAAAAGTTACCGTCACCTTTTGAAATGGAAAAATTTCACAGTATATATTGAGTTCGCGTAGTCGACGCGCAATTAATTGAGTGACTTGACTGCCGAAATCAATGATAAGAAGACGTTCATGTGTAGGCGCATTCATGCGCGCCTCCTAAGCGGGAAAGTCACAAAAGGCAAGGCCCGTCAATAAAAATAAAGTATCTAAACGGTCAACCGTTCAATGTCGTATTCCCATCGCAAGGGGCGTAAACGACAATGGTTGTTACACGTACCTGGTTTAGTTTGCCAATATTTAGACGTTATTTCGCCGCGAAAGGTCCCGATATGACAAGAATGCAAACAAGCAAACGAACAAGATCTGGTGGCGGGGCAGCGAGACGCGCAGAAAGAATGACGCCAAAAATTGAGACGGCACGATTTATCGAACGCAATATTCCCAATATCGAAATTCTAACCACGGAAGCACTCGAGATCATCGAGTCAAATGCGGAAACTATTCTTGAAGAAATTGGTGTTAATTTTGTAAATAATCCGAAAGCTCTTATGCGTTGGAAAGAGGCCGGTTGCGATGTACAGGGTGAACGTATTCATATTCCGAAAGGGTTGGCCCGCAAACTATGTAAGACCGCTCCATCTCGAATTGTCCAACATGCGCGAAATCCTAAAAAAACGGTCGAGATTGGTGGAACTTCCCTAGTCTGCGCTCCTGTCTATGGCCCTCCTTTTGTTCGAGATGTAGCGAATGGTAGACGCTATGCAACTATCGCAGATTTTCAAAAATTTGTGAAATTAGGTTATATGTCTAAGTGGTTACATCACTCAGGTGGCACCGTGTGCGAGCCAACGGATATAGCCGTTAATAAACGCCATCTTGACATGCTTCTTGCCCATATGACGCTTTCAGACAAACCATTCATGGGTTCAGTAACGGAGCCATCAAGGGCGCAAGACAGTGTAGAAATGTGTTCAATCCTTTTTGGAGAAGACTTCGTTCAGAATAATACAGTGATGACCTCATTAATAAATATTAATTCGCCCATGACATTTGATGACGTGATGATGGGCGCATTAGAAGTATATGCGAAAAACAATCAGGCCTGTGTGGTTTCACCATTTATCGTTGGTGGAGCTATGGCGCCAGTATCCGTAGCCGGCACCTTAACCCAAGTACTCGCAGAAGTGCTCGCTGGCATTGCATATTCACAGCTTGTTCGCCCAGGAGCGCCAGTTATTTTTGGGACCTTTGTTACGTCTATTGACATGAATTCTGGTGCGCCAACCTTTGGGACCCCGGAAGCAAGTCATATACTTTATGGCGCAGGACAACTCGCGCGCCGTATGGGTCTTCCCTATCGCTCAGGAGGCGGTCTATGCGGGTCGAAACTTCCCGATGCTCAATCAGCTTATGAATCATCAAACACTTTACAAGCCGCGCTAATGGGTGGAGTTAACTTTATGTTACATGCTTGTGGATGGCTCGAGGGTGGCCTAGTTTCATCTTTCGAGAAATTCGTAATGGATGCTGATCAATTGGGAATTTTGCATCACCTCTCGAAGGGTATTCAGATCGATAACGATGCACAGGCTTTGGATGCAATACGTGAAGTTGGACCGGGGGGACATTACCTTGGCTGCGCGCATACGCAAGCCAACTTTAAATCTGCCTTTTGGCGCAGTGATCTTATGGACTACAAACCATTCGAAACTTGGCAAGAAGAAGGAGCGCGCGACACAGTTTTATTAGCCTCTGAACGAATTGATAAGCTTATGGAAATGTATCAGCAGCCTTCCCTTGATTTGGCGATATCAGAAGAGCTTAGTGACTATGTGGCCAACAAGAAAGCCTCTATGCCAGATAGTTTCGTTTAAATTATAATAAATAACGTAAAAAATATGTCCATGCTTTACGGAATAATTCATATAAATCGCATGATGCTCAATCCATTAATATTGCATTTTAATAAACATCTTAAGGCGTTTACATAGCTATAAAAAAGAAAACGAAATTATACTAACAAAGGTAAGCTCTTCCAGCAAAAAAGAACAAACAGATTTCTGCGCTTAAGCACCTTGCTCGAAAGTATTACTTCAAAACTCTAATATAAAAGGATTTTCAATGCAATTAAAGATATGGATTACCTAGTCTGATAAAACCACAGTGAGCAAAGCGTTAATCTCTTAAGATAAAAACTTATTTGATAAATTTAAAACGGACATAAAAACCATTACCTGAGCGTCTCTGCAAGCTCAACAAACTGCTGACTTAGGGTGTTTTTTTTGCTCCAGATCAACCCAACGCAGCGAGACGGTTTTGGCTCCGAAAAACGGGCTACCGAAATAGATGCCGCCCGCTTTTCCATTTCAATAGCCATTTGTGGAATGAGCGTAATACCCATACCAGAGCCGACCATTTGGACCAAAGTCGACAACGAACTTGCGTCCATTAATTCATCTGAGACTGATGGTTTGATTTTGCAAAACTCAAGCGCTTGATCCCGGAAGCAATGTCCCTCTTGTAATAGCAACAAACCCATGTGACGAAGATTTTGCGGATCTGGAACAGGTTTACTTGCATCTTTTAAGGAACGAACTAAGACAAATTCTTCCACAAATAACGGAGCTTCGACCAAATTTGGATCTGATACCGGTAACGCCATTATTGCAATATCAAGTTGCCCTTCTTTGATAGCGTTTAGAAGATTTGAAGTCATTGATTCTTGAATGTGCAATGAGATATCTGGA
>CACPHA010000107.1 GCA_902633655.1 Paracoccaceae bacterium | reverse complement strand
TATTTTCCAGGACAGCTTTACCCGAGCCCCGCTTGGACGCACAAAGAGCGGGAACGCTCTCGTTGATCAACCATTTAAAATCTATGATCAAATTCGTATTCTGGCTTTGATAAACTGCATTCCAGAAGTCTTGCAGGGCTTGGCACGGCACCGCGCCACAGTAAAAAATCTCATAGTTACGATCAACTCGACCAGCAGAGTCCGCAAATTCAGCTTTGTCTGGAGCTTCACTAGCTGGTGGTTTATTCCTACAGTAAGATAAAGCATCAAACGCTTCCCCAGCAGTATCCAAAACATCAGCGTCCAACCGCGTCAATGTAGTTAAAGGCTCGATTAGTTCTATAAAGTTGTCCACTTTTTCAAAAGTACAGTCTGTCCGCAAACCCCAGCCTTGGTCACAATCATGTCCTTTGGCCACAACTTTTTCGACATCGCCAAACACACAAGCCATAACTAATATTAATAGTATTATGGATAATTGTTTCATTGAGTTTCCCCTGAGTATTAAGAATTTTTGATGCCATAAATTATCGCTCGAAATAAAACACCGTTGCAGTCTTTAAAACTTGAACAGGTAAATATAGATTTACAAGCGCAATAATTATCCAGCAAAACATCTGATTGTGAAAGTTAATATTCATTATTGACCACAATTGAAAATTTTAAATAGTCAAAAATAAATGCATATTCTATCTATAATTAGATATCCGCTGTAGTATGGGCTAGATTTTAACATCTTTGATCGACTAAAATCATTTAACGATTCTAAAAAAAGAAAACTTAACACCCAAGTAGCTATTCCATT
Source organism: Paracoccaceae bacterium (assembly GCA_902633655.1). Classification (GTDB taxonomy): domain Bacteria; phylum Pseudomonadota; class Alphaproteobacteria; order Rhodobacterales; family Rhodobacteraceae; genus LFER01. The sequence continues at coordinate 5,982 of CACPHA010000107.1, read as the reverse complement.
TACAAAATGTTAATCAATCCTGACCAAGACCGGAAGATTAAATTTTGGAACTTTTTGTTTGACTCAGTCAGATATTTGAGTCCCCATGCATACAATATGTTTCTATCATTAGTTGGATTTTTTATATGTCCGAATATAGCTTCCGCAGAATAAGCATTTGCGCAATCTTTCTGTGTTTTGCGATTTCAGGCGGTCCAGTCAGCGCAAAGTGCGCGGGGATTTCCGCATCGGGAACTGGAACAGATTGGCAATGCCTTACCCAGGAATTTATGGATCTTCTCTGCAGCTCCGATGAATATATGAACGCAAGTGGATTAGTCACGGCTTCAAATGGTAGCGGAAATTGCCAAATAACGCGGACTGATGGCGGGCTTCAGTGCGGTCGACACTTACGCATACGGGACCTTCCAGCCGATGGACTTGAAGATCTTTATGAGGCTTGCCAAATTGAATCTCAGGCGATTTGTGAAAACCTCCGAGAGTGGGTTGCCTCTTTCGGTGATCAACGTTCCGCCCAACAAGTAATGGAAAAAAATATGGTTGATGCAAATTGCGGACTTTAAATCAGAAATTTCAACGATGATTCGTTTTGTTAAAGATAAGTTAATAATCAACTTATTTGGCTTTTAGCTAATATGCACAGAATACCTTATTAACTCTGTTAATCGTATTCTCTTGAGTTCACAAAAAGCAGCCGAATTACAATTAACGCGAAAGCTTGGCCGTATAGTGGAGCATGGTCATTAAAGAGCCGGTCGTTTTGAAAATTGTGCAAAGCTGATGCAGCAGTGTAATGCCAACAGCCGATGAAAAATCGTCCCAACCCATGCTCTACAAAAAGTCTTCTAAAGACAAATCTGCGTTGGGGTTTTCAAGTGACCATTCCTCTGTCTTTATGAATTCATCAAACATGCCAATAGTGTTCATGTCTTTAATTTTATTACTATGGGATTTAATCTTGAGAGTTGCGCATATACTAACAGCAGAATTCAAATTAGAGATTGAACTCGAGAGGCTCTTGAACCATGCCAATCACACCTTTTGGGATATTTATCCAACTGTAGAAACCTTTAATTTAGTAAGAACAAGCTCAAACTCTATTATCAGTAGCGCAAACTATCCAAGCAAAGCTGTGGCAAATGAAACTTTGTCAGGTAGAAAAATTTGTTGAGGAAAAAACGGATGGCATCATCGATACTTTTTCACACAGGAGAAGTTACCGTTAAAAAAAAGTCCCCATAAACCCCAAGAACAAAAAAGGGACGATAAACTGGCCAAGTAAGTTAGCAATCTTTCCTCACAAGTCGCATAACTACAATCCATGCTTTCTCAAGTTTTTTTAAACTCCCAACTTAAGTTTTTCTCACTTTTAAGAAAGATCAGCCTACCTCAAAGTCTAAGCCATGGTTGAGCCCCATATGGTATTATGCTCCCAGCTTGAACCCTGATTGCTTCCACTGACTGGTTGTAGTTACGATTTCCTCGACAGACATAGAGCCAAATGCCATACTTGATGCAAGTAGGCTGTCTGTTTTTGAGTAAAACTTGGACTTGCGGGATTGGCGGCTTCCCCCTGCGCCACTGTGCACGAAAGCTCCTGCTGCACAAATCTTCAAGATCGGGTATTTACCGTGCCTGAGTTTTCTCCAAGACTAGCTGCCAAAGCTTATGAACGGTACGCACCATGTCTTTGAGGCCTGTTCCAATTAGCTACAGCTGGATCTCTGCCCCAATACTACCGAACTCCACTTTGAAGTCAGATATATTATACACTCCATATGCTCGCAGATGCAGACTGTATTCTTCAGTTAGCTCAGCCAAGGCCATAGCCTCCACCTATGACTAAATTACTGGACTGCTGAAAACCTTGACCAGCCCAAAAATTTCTCTTTCTGCGCCTTTAGGCTCAGCGCATCTTCTGGACCTTGATCAGCATTATTGGGCATTCGATTTCAGCGCCCGCTAGGATCAAGCAAAATATCTCTAAGTTTAATTTTATTTTGGACAGGCCTGACTAACACCCACTAAAGTAACATTGACACTTTCAGAGCTAGCACGCCATTTTTTCCCAATATCAAAACTATATGCCATTTTATGGGCCGCTATAAAGGTATTTAAACCGTCACATATGTCCTCACCACACATTGTTTCAGCATCATCACGAGGAGTATCAATTTTAACAGATTCTAGATCGCACCAATTTATCCCCTCAAACATTTGGTCGTAACCTTTTTGGCACATTTCTAGCGCTTCAATAATGTCAGGGTTTAGATGTATCGGAGGTTCAGCAGCCTTTGCATCTGCCTCCAACCAAGAACAATTGTATTTTACTCTCCCTACTATCGGCTTTAAATCATCTATTATGGTTGGTGAAAAACATTCCCACTCACCACTTTCAGAACCCCAACCACAATTCTCCACATCAGCCAATGCCTGAGTAGAATTTAACAAAACCGAAGAGAGAAATATAATAATTGGCCTTAAGAGATTTTTCCAAACCATTTTAGGGTTCCTCATAAAAGTGTAACACTGCAAACTACATAATTATAAATACAAAAAAAAACAATTTTTCTTAGTATTGTTGTGCAACTGCCCTTTTTACTGTAGTTTTTTGATGCGCATGCTAATGGAGTTTTTCTCAGTACTTGGAGAGATAAGTAACTCTTTCTAGGAGAAAAAAGCAGGATTAAGTGCCCGACAGAGATAGAGGAAAAGAGACAAGTATTTTCATGAACTGTATTAGATAATAATTAGGAAGAAGTTTTTGCTCAAGTTTATAATTGATCCCAAATAACGGTTGCACCAAGATTTTTGAATACTTGACAAGAGGCTTTATGTCCTCTGAGCAAGGCTTGGTTTTAAAATTTCAAAAGTTCCCTAGGACCCAGATCTGAACGCCTGAGAACTACCTTTCTTGGATCAAATGGTGGGCATATATAGGTAAATGCACCCCCTCCTAACTTCACACCATCAAGCGCCATTCGACCGCCCATAATTGGTGCACTATAAGTCCATACATTCTAAAATATGAGTCGTTTCAGTCCCTGATTTAATAGTCTTCTGATGACTTCAGTTAATGGTAAGAACCCAACTTCCACTGGTATACCCGCAACCGTGAGCTGTCCAAAATCTTCGACATGAATCATAAAATGATCTTTGAAGTGCGCATAATGAGTATTAAGCAGCACTGCGTTTAGTGCTGCAACAGCATCTTCAAAACCATTTGTGAAATGCCATAGTCATGGCGAAAGTTCAAATTTGGGTGGCTCACTCGCTCAACGATATTAAGCAATTCGGAACTGGTGAAATCTTAGAAATTTTCTAGCAATAAAATGATGCCGAAGTCGTTTGTTGCCTGGTTGACTGCTGCCAGGTCATTGACTGCGCTCTGAGTGGTGTTCTCATATTTACTCCATGACGGATGTGAGTTCGAAGAGATGTTGCGCTCATGAAATGAACCATATTCAGGATTTCGGACATATGAACCGGCACCGTAATGCATGTTTCTAGGCAAAGGATTATCGCGTTTTGCAATGAAAATGAGCTAAGCCGATTCATTCGCCCAGAACCACGAACGCCAAGGTGGCGGTAATTTGAACCTTTCAAAAAAAGGGTGAGACCTTGAAAGCCCATTTATTTTACCGGTTCAGTAAAAAGGCAGTCAATCTAGATTAATACCTACACATAAAACTTGGTACTCAATCCGAATTAATCTGGATTCGTTACGATGCTGACAGCTTCATTTAAAAAAAGCTCTGCTGCACATCCAGCTTCGAGTTCAATCGTTGCCTTTACATTTTGTGATTCAAGATTTGCTTCAGTGCCAATCAACGAAAACATACCATCGCAAACTTGCCCATTGGTACGCACAACATTGACTGACTTCCCAACAACAATGCCAACCTTTTCAGGCTCGACAAGCTGCTCAACATAGATGTAAGTTTCAACGCTTTTTTCTTCGGGTGCATATATGCTTGCGGCCAAAGCTCCTTGGGCAACACAATCGCCAACTTTAGGCATAAAGTCCAAAAGCACTCCATCGAAAGGAGCTCGCAGCTTGAGCGCTTCTACATCCAGCAATCTAACTTCATATTCTAGCTGCCCGATTTCAAGCGAAATCTCTGCACGCGACTTTGTTGCGATTGATCGCTTGAGATCTTCTTCTGCCCGCTGAAGTGCGAAGGTCGCATCTAGTTTTTTTCGTTCCGCATTATCCAAAGTCGTTTCATTCACCAATCCGCGCTGGAACAAAATCAGTGTCCGATCATATTCTTTATTTACGAAGGTTTGTTCTTCAGTAACGCGTAGTATCTCCGCTTTTGCAACTTGAACTGCAAAAGCCCTTTCTTCCAGAGCTGCTCGAAGGTCCGACAATACGGCTTGTGCAGTCTTGAGTGATAAAGCAGCTGACCGATCATCCAATTCTACCAAAACTTGATCAACGCTTGCTACACTTGATTTTAATGCATCTTGCGAAACTCTATTGATGCAGCCTCTCGTTTCATATGAAAGGGTGGCCTTGTTATCCGCAATCACTGTACCAGCCAAGGCAATAGACTGGACGCTTTCACTAGCCGTAAGCGGGAGCGCTAAAGCTACATAGACTGCGCCTAGGGTGGTAAGAACTTTTGTTTTCAACATTTATTATCCTCTTTTTTGCGCTAAGGGATGTTATCAAAAGTTTGCCTAGCACGATTAGTCAAAAGTATTGGCATCGCCTTAAGACTCCAAGCTTTTTGCCAATCTTTATTCCAGCTCACACAAATTATCTATACAAAATTGTGAATTTTTAAACTATTATAAAACGGCCTTTATGCTCTTTATATTAGTGTCTCTCGACTAAGCTATAAGTAAAGAAAGCTGAAAAGGTTTTGTGTGTAAATGTTTAAGATCTTAGATCTTTGTAAAGATAATTTCATAATATTTCTTTAAAACGCCCAACTTATTTGTTGAGTTCTTATGAATTGCAAACGATCATCATTGCATCTTTTTTAGAGACCCAAAGGAAATACCATGTCACACACTGGTCGGTGTTATTGCGGCGAAATAGAATACGAATTCGATGATCCTATCCATGCTCAACTTCTTTGCCATTGCAGAGAGTGCAGGTATCTTTCCGGCGGCAGCTCAAATACCTCAATAGTCATATCTGAGGACAAATTTAGAATTACAAAAGGGACTCCTGGGACTTTCAAAAGAGACGATATTGAGAAGCCGCGGATACGGCACTTCTGTTGCAAATGTGGAACACATATTTTTGTTAAAAGTCCACCAAGGCCTGGCATGCTTGTTTTGAAAATTGGGACTCTGGACGACCATTCTTGGTTTAAACCAAGTTCTGCTATTTATTGCATCGACCAGCAACCTTTCCATTTGATACCTGATAACATTCCCAGTTTTAAAAAAACTCCGTCAAGTTAATTTCAAAAATAAATTCTAAAATTTGGCGCTTATCTAATGCAAATATAACTCAGTCCCAAAGAGAATTGCCTCACACTTGATCAAATATTAAAAGCTATTAGGGTTACTGGGATATGGGGATTTGTTTACCACCATTTAAAGGAGAGTGCTGATGACAAACTACATTGATCAAGCCACCATTAACGAGTTCAACGAAAAGGGTGTTACGGTTCTCAAAGGTGTCTTCACCGACTGGATAGAAATATTGCAAAAAGGCATTCAAGCCAATATGGATGATCCAGATCCAAACGCCCGCATCTACAAGGGAGAGGAAGGTACGGGTCGGTTTTTTGTAGATTACTGCAATTGGGATCGTATTCCTGAATATAAGGATTTTATCTTCAACTCCCCAGCTGCCGCGATTGCCGGTAAATTGATGAACAGTAAATCTGTTCAGCTATTTCACGAACATGTCCTTGTCAAAGAAGCGCAAACTGGTGTGCCTACGCCATGGCATCAAGACGCACCTTATTATTGCGTTGATGGACCAAAAACAATTAGCTTATGGATCCCATTAGACGA
>CACPHA010000106.1 GCA_902633655.1 Paracoccaceae bacterium | reverse complement strand
GACTGAATTATCCTTCTCAACACACAACAATACTCTTGTTGACTATATAGTTTATTAGTGCGTTAATACGAATTAATAATACGTATTAGTGGTTGGATTTATGGTAACCCAAAAAGATGTCGCTCGTATGGCGGGCGTTTCACAACCAACGGTCTCGCTAGCTTTGAAAGGCAACGAGGGTTCGGTTTTGCCTAGGGCAACAGTTAACAGAGTTATGTCCGCAGTAGAAACGCTTGGTTACAAACCAAATAGACTGGCGCAAGCGCTCAGAACAAATCAAACAAACACAATTGCTTGTCTAATACCGGATATTACAAATCCATTTTACCCATCATTTGTTCGCGGAGTTCAGTCCGCTGCTGAGGCTTACGCCTACGATGTGATCACCGTTAATACTGAAGGATCAAGGTCCCGTGAACTGCATTATTTGGAATTGGCTCTACAAGGACGAGTGGACGGATTTGTAGGTTCATTTTTCGGTATATCGGACCAAGACATACAAACGGTTGAACAGATGGAGGTGCCGATAGTTAGGTTAGAACCTAGCCATAAAAAAATTGATAGTTTTTGGCTGGATGATGTTTTCGTTGATAACTTTTCTGCAATGAAAAAGCTAACTCAATTTTTAATAAATAAAGGCCATATAAAGATAGCCATAATATCAGGAAGGGGTGGACCTCAAAACGTACGCCTATCAGGTTATAAGGCTGCAATGACGGGTGAAAATTTAGAACCAAGAATGCATATTGTTGACAAGTTTACAGAGTTTGACGGTTATAATGCGTCTAAAGCCATTTTGAAGGTATCAACTCATCCAACCGCCATTATCGCTGCCAATGATTTAATGGCAATTGGAGTAATGAGAGCAATCAACGAAGCTAATCTTAGGATTCCAGAAGATATAGCAGTAGCCGGCTTCGATAATATTCCGGCATCACAGCTAGTGTATCCAACTCTGACAACCGTTGAAAGATACCAAGACAGGCTGGGGAATTTAGCAGTCAATTTGCTTATGGCACGTTTGAAGAGCAAAGAGAAATTTCCGAGGCAAGTCGCAGAGGGGGATTACAAAATAATCGAGCGGAATTCTACATAAGTGAAATGAATTGGGAGGAAAGAATGTTTATTCCAAAATTAACGACTTTGGCAATTGTCAGTACTCTTGCTACAGCCAGTATCCCCGCCATTGGATACGCAAAAACTGTAGTGACTTGGTGGAACTATTCAAACGAAGGTTCGGGGCTCAATGCGGCTTTGACGGAGGATATACAGGACGCATTCAACGCGTCACAAGATGAGATTGAACTGAAAATCTTTTTTAAAGGAGAGGATGTCAATGAGCCAACCCGAACGGCGCTTCTTGCTGGCGCTGGACCGGACATAATTACATCGTCTGGATCTACTTATGTGAGAGCTTATTACGACGGCGGTTTCTTGAAATCTTTGGAACCATATTCTCAGAAATACGGTTGGAAAGATAAAATACTTCCTTGGGCATATAATTTAGGCGTTTTCGGTAATGAATTTTATTCATTTCCCCAGAATTATGAAAGTATGATTTATTTTTACAACAAAACATTGTTCGAAGAAAATGGATGGGAATTACCGACAAATCTAAATGAATATGAATCACTCGCACAGAAAGCAAAAGAACAGAATATATTTCCGTTTGCTTATGGTTCATCAGGGTGGCAACCAACGCATGAACATCTGGTGGGGAATTATTTCAATACATACGCAGGCCCAGATAACGTTTATAAAGCCCTAATTGGTGAGAAAAAGTGGACAGACAAGGAGTTCGTAGACGCCCTGGAACTCTTAAAGAAGCATATGTTAGACGGGTACTGGTCTGGAAGTCTTGAAAAGTATTATGCAAACGATTGGGATGGTTTTTCTGCGCAAATCACCAATAGAGAAGCAGCCATGATGCAAATTGGAACTTGGGGCTTTGAAATTATGGAGGGCTTTGCTGACAAAAAGGATGATTGGGGCTGGTCGCCATTACCTGTCCTATCTGATTTCGCCGGCAATCCAAATTACCAACTTTCAATTGGTGGCACTATGTCAATTAACGCGGCCAGTAAACATCCAGATGCTGCGGCAAAAGTGCTAAATTGGATAATTAGTGACAAAAATAGGGTTCTCGAATTCACCGCAAAAAGAAACTATGGGGAGTGGCTTCTTCCTTTAAAATTTGAAACGTCTGACTTTTCTGGGTCCGTTGATCAGAGGATAAGAGACTATTTGGTAGATTTTGCTGCAGTCACGGGAGCAGGCGATTATGGTTATACAACCTGGACATTCTATCCATCTCAAGCTGGAACGCATATATGGAAAGATATGGAAAGTGTTTGGGCGAACGATATATCGGTTTCCGAATTTTTGGAAGAGCAACAGGCTCTCTGGGACAAGGCTAGAGCCGCTAACGAACTAATCCCAGTAGGAGAACGATAAATTTATCTAGCGGAATTTAAAATAAAGAAGCCCCCAAAAAAAGGGCTTCTTAAACGATGAACAACATTCGTTCAGAAAAGGTTGCTTCGTGGTTTTTTTTATCGCCAATTTTGTTTATTCATTTTTTTGTAATTGCCTTTCCATCAATTCTAAGCCTGGCTCTTTGCTTTACGGACTGGAATGGCTTTGGAAAAATACAATTTATAGGATTTCAAAATTTTCAGGAGCTTTTTTCTGATCGCGTATTCAAAAAAGCAGTTTGGCATAACCTTATTTGGACCATTTTCTTTTTAACGGTTCCTATTGCGGTAGCGCTCCTTGGCGCATTTGTGTTGACTGGGGTAAAGCGTTTTCAACTACTATACAGATTTATTTTTTTCTTCCCTTATATATTAGCAAGTGTTGTGAATTGTTTGATTTGGAAATATCTTTTCCACCCCAAATATGGTTTGAATACTTTTTTTGATGACCTTGGAATCACGTTTTTTGAAAATTCTTTGCTAACCCAAAAAGAAACGTCCTTGCTGGCAGTTGGTTTTGTAGACGCATGGCATTTTTGGGGCTTTTTGGTAGTTATTTATATAACCGCAATGTACCAAGTAGACGAAAGCCTTTATGAGGCCGCCGAGATCGAAGGTGCGTCAAAATGGCAAAAATTTAGATATGTAACCTTTCCTTCGATCAGGCCAATGTTTGTTTTCTCTATTTTAATAATCATGATTTGGTCGGTTCCAGCTTTCGATTATGTTTACATATTAACGGGCGGCGGACCGGCCTACAGCTCGGAGGTTTTGGCCAACTATCTTCACTTCCAGGCTTTTAGAAACATGAATGTCGGTTATGCTTCCGCGATTGGGGCTTTAATGTTCGTATACGTTTTCATAATAACCGGGCTTTTTGGATTATTAAGAAAATTGGATTGGGAAATTTGAGAATGTTTTTTATTTCACGGTTAAAAAAATTTCCCATTGCCAATCATGTAATACTATCAATTCTTGCTTTGATTATAATTTTGCCAGTTACTATATTATTATTTAACTCAGTGAAGCCGAAAGCCGAAATTGGTATCAACCCGCTTGGCTTTCCACATGAAATGAGGTTTCAAAATTACTCTGACGCATTTGTAAAAGCAAATTATGCAAAAGTTTTTTTTAATTCTTTCATATTAGTGGTTGGAACCCTATTTTTATGTATTCCTCTTTCTGGGGCAGCTGCATTTAGCCTGGCAGTAATGAAGTCAGGGAAAAGACTTACACCTCTAGTCGGACTGTATCTTCTTGTAGGTTTAAGCATCCCTGCACAACTATATATTCTGCCTCTTTTCATCCTTTGGAAGTTCTTGCATTTAAATAACAGCTTCTTAGGCCTAATCATAATTTATACCGCATTGAATGCACCTTTTGCAGTGTTCTTGATTAGATCTTATATGCTCCAGCTGCCACAGGAACTATTTGAGGCCGCACGGATTGAAGGGGCTAGTAATATTCAACTTTTTATTAAAATCGCCGTTCCCTTATCTTGGCCAGTTTTTTTAACTTCGGGATTAATAGTAGCTTTGGCTGTTTGGAATGAATTTCTTTTTGCTGTAACTTTTATTTATGACGACAGCATTAAGCCAATATCGACAATTTTGTTTGCTTTTTCTGATCGCTTCAAAAACGACTACGCATTGATAAGTGCATCGGCAGTTATGATGGCACTTCCAATGATCATCCTATTTGTTCTCTTTCAACGTAACTTCATAGTGGGGCTTACAAGCGGGAGTATGAAATCGTGAATTTTAAATTAGACGCAAATTTTGAAGAAAAGGTATATGCAGGCGTACTTGGAAAAATAATAGGGGTGTATTTGGGCCGACCATTTGAACAATGGTCTCATGAGCTTATTATGGAAACGCTTGGACCAATTAAGTATTATGTTAACGAAGATCTTAATAAACCGTTAGTCGTCCCTGACGATGATATTACTGGAACTTTTACATTTCTACGTGCTCTAAGTGACTATGACTACAACCAAGAGATTTCTGCCAGACAAATAGGACAGACTTGGCTGAATAATATAGTGGAAGGCCAGACAATTCTTTGGTGGGGTGGAGTTGGACACTCGACCGAACATACCGCCTTTAAAAATCTTCAAAGGGGAATAGAAGCTCCAGAAAGTGGATCGGAAAATATCAACGGACGAATAGTATCAGAGCAAATTGGAGCACAAATATTCATTGATGGCTGGGCTATGATATCGCCTGGTGATCCAGAAAAAGCAGCTAGTCTTGCAAAACGAGCTGCTAGCGTAAGTCACGATGGAGAAGCTGTTTATGCAGCACAGGTAATAGCCGCAATGGAAGCGCAAGCTTTCATTGAAAAAGACATTAAAAACTTAATTGATGCCGCGAAGAAATTAATTCCGAATAAGTCATTAATTTTTAGGGTCATTGAAGATATTCAAGAATGGCATGCAAAAAGTCCGGACTGGTTTAAAACTAGGGAAAATATTGCACGAAAATACGGATATGACAAATTTTCTGGAAGCTGTCACGTCGTACCCAATCATGCATTAATAATAATGGCTTTACTCCACGGTAAGGGTGATTTCCAAAATTCAATGACGATAATAAACACATCTGGTTGGGATACTGACTGCAACTCAGGAAATCTAGGGTGCCTTTTGGGTATAATGAACGGTTTGGCTACCTTTGAGGGACCTAAGGACTGGCGTTCTCCTGTGGGCGACATTATGTATTGTCCTACCGCAAATGGTGGAGAGACAATAACAGATGCACTTCGCGAGTCATTTAAGATAATCAACATGGCTCGCTCAATGCGAGGAATGAAAAAAAGGTCCCCTAAAAAAGGCGCTCGATTTCATTTTGAAATGCTGGGTTCGACACAAGGCTGGCTTGTAAAGAAAAGCGGTAAATCCCTTTGCAAAACCTTCATATCAAACGTACCGTCAAATTGTGGCACTGGTTCAAGATCTTTTGAAATAAAATTTGATAAAATTAGTGATAAAGTAGCTAGCGAAGTTTATGTAAATACATTTATGCCAGAAAGCATAAAAAACTTATCAGGAAAGAGACGAGAAACTTTTTTTTCATATAATTTTTTATGTTGTCCGTTATATTATCCGGGTCAATTAATTTCGGCTGCAATCAGGGCAGATGCCAAAAATGCGAAGGACATATCCGTAAGGCTGTTCATAAGCTATTATGGTCAAAGTGATAAGCCTGCTACAGTTTATTCAGAACTCAAACAGATTGAGCCAGATCAGACGATTGAATATAGCTGGTGCCCACAACTTGATGCCGGTAATCCAGTTTTTGAAATTGGCATCAGTATCACTTCAAATCAAACCTTGGCCGGAAAAGCGTATTTGGATTTTCTAGATATCTCTGGAGAGGCAAAGACATGCTTCAAGCGTCCCTCGCACACACCTCCTTTTGAAAGAGGTAAAGAATTTGATCCACCAAGAGCTGAAATGTGGAGAAACAGCTGGGTAAAAGCCACAGATCATTGGACAGATAGACACATTACCGGCGAGGTTTTTAGGATCGGTAATGATGATGGTCGAGGCATGATCATAACAGGAACATCAGACTGGAGAGACTATAGTGTGAGGTCGAAAATAACATGTGAATTAGCAACTTCTGGTGGGCTGGCAGTAAGGGTCCAAGGTTTGGAACGTTTTTATGCTGCAGAGGTATCAAAAGAAAATAAATTTCGTCTTATAAAACTGCTCGATGGAAAGCAAATTCTTGAAGAGTGTGACTTGGATTTTGAGCTATACCGAGAATATGAACTAGAGGTTACGGTCCTTGGTAACCATATCACCTGTGCAATTGATCAAGAAACAAAACTATCCTTTGAAGATAACGAACAACCATTGTTATGTGGTGGGATTGCTCTGTTTGTAGAAAATGGGACCATTTGCACTAATGAGATATATAAAACATAGATTTAAAATTAGCGATATTTCAAATTTTAAAAATGCTGCTAGAGCTAACATCAAATCCAACGGAAACCTTATCGCCAACCTTTATATCAGTTTGCCCATTTACTTGAGCGATAAGCGGACATTCACCTCTTGAGAGGTATACTAGGCTTTCGGCGCCCAATTTTTCGACCAACTCAACGCTACTTTTCCAAAAGCAATCAGCCTTATAATTTATAATTAAATTTTCTGGGCGTATTCCTAGCGTTAGCTGTTCGCCTATGTGAAATTCCTCTTCAGCCTCGTAGGAAATTGGATCAATAATATTGAGAGCTCTCAGTTTCACTACTTTCCCAGACATACTTTCTACACTTGCATCAATAAAGTTCATTTTTGGTGAACCAATAAAGCTTCCAACAAATTTGTTTTTAGGTTTATTATACAGATTTAAAGGTTCGCCAATTTGCGCCACAGAGCCATCATTAAGCAAAATTATTTGATCCGCTAAAGTCATTGCCTCTGTTTGGTCATGTGTAACGTAAAGTATTGTAG
>CACPHA010000105.1 GCA_902633655.1 Paracoccaceae bacterium | reverse complement strand
TATTAAGGAATACGGAACACCCTGCGCAGTTATTGATCTCGATATTGTCGAGCGGAATATTCAGAGGGCGCAGATGCTTTGCGATGAGCAGGGCCTGGATAATCGACCCCATATCAAAACGCATAAATCACCGTTTTTGGCTCAGATGCAGATAAAGGCAGGCGCGAAAGGAATTACCTGTCAGAAAATAGGAGAAGCAGAGGTTATGGCTGAGGCTGGTATTACTGATATCATCCTTGCAACGAACGTGCTAGGTGCTGCACGTTCAGGCCGGTTGAGCGCTTTGCTGAGAACTGTACCCTTGAAAGCTTGTGCTGATAATTCGGTTACATTGCATGCCTATTCAGACGCTGCAGAAGCAGTAGGACGACCATTAGAAGTGATGATCGAATGCGATACAGGTCAAAAGCGGGCTGGCGTGGAAACTCCGCAAGAGGCGATGGAATTGGCAAGGATAATCCGTGAAGACCAAAACTTAATTTTTGGAGGTCTCTTGTTTTATCCACCGATGGATGGTTGGCCACGCACCCAAGCGTTTCTTGACAAACTTAAGACGGGTCTTAATTCCTTGGGGATGAAGCCAAAGATTGTATCAACAGGCGGAACACCGAATTTTGCTTGTATAGGCGAACTTGAAGGGGCAACCGAACACAGAGCAGGCACTTGTATCTTCAACGACAGAATGATGATTGAGGCTGGATTTGCATCGCTTGATGACTGTGGGTTTCATGTGCATGCATCCGTTGTAAGTCGTGCGGGGTCCGAACGGGGTATTTTGGATTCAGGATCTAAAACGCTGACTTCAGATAGGTTTGGCCTTACGGGGTATGGTCATATCTTGGAGTATCCCGAAGCGGTTATCTGTAAATTTGCTGAAGAGCATGGATTTTTAGACCTAGCACGCTGTAATGAAAAACCAAACGTTGGCGATGTTGTGCGAATCATACCAAATCACGTCTGCGTCTGCGTTAATATGTTTGACGAAATGATTGCGGTTCGAGGTTTAGAAGTAGTGGATGTTATACCCATAACTGCGCGAGGTAAGTTAGTCTGAACAAAATACCTTTTTAATTAGAATTACACATTTCGTACCTTGAATTATTGTAAGGAGAAAATAATGGTAATGACAATAGCATGGAACCATGTGCAACTCTGATTAAATAAAAATAAATTTAGAGTTAATTTTATTAGGTTTTGTAATAGAAAAAATGAGTGATCCATTTCAAGACGTAGACAAAGCAGGAAATGACTTCGCTGAAGCGAGTGCTAAAACGATGGAGATAAGACAATCTGAACCCATTATGGAAAGGATTGTTGAAAGGTACTTAAAAGAACTACAATTCGAAACTAGTGGGCTTCTGGTAGAAATTGGCTGTGGTGCAGGAGCCATAAGTCGGCGTATTGCCAAACACGCTGAAAATGTCACTGTATTGGCTTTTGACCCATCTGCAAATTACATCTCAATTGCTAAAAGAGACAAAGAAGAATTTCCTAACTTAAGTTTTTCAGTTTTTGATGGCGAGTATATACCTATTGAAAATGGCAAAGTAGATAACATTATAATGCATACTGTGTTATCACATTTGGTTGACCCAAGTCGATTAGTAAAAGAAGCTCATCGATTATTACGCAGCAATGGAAAGTTGGTAATTTGCGATGCGGACTTTTCGAAAGCAACGCTAGCATCTTCACCGGATGATCCACTTTCTTTAGCTTCATCATATTTTGTAAAGACGCACGTCACTGATCCACATTTGATTGGAAAGATTAAACCTTTGGCATCAAAATTTGGTTTTGGCATCGAGCATTTTGAGGTGACTGGTAGAGTGGTCAACGGTAATGGGATGCGGATGTGGGTTGAAGTTGCGGCTAAGGGAATGCTTGAAAGTGGTAATATAAGCCCCGTTTTAGCAGAGGCCCTTGTGGCAGAACATGATTTTCGCGTTGAAAGGGAAAAGTTATATGGCTTTCTCCCGTTTTTCACATTCATTCTGCAAAAATTTTAATATCGTTAAACGTTAAGTAAAAGTGGGTGCTTCACTTCCAGTCTTGAGATAAGTCTAACTGAAATATCTGTTTGAAGTTTCAAATGTGCTCTAAATCTGCATCTTAGAAACAGGAATGAAGAGAAGTGTTGTTAGCATTGTACTTATGAGTTGATAATCCCGGCTTCAATTTCTTTACGCTTTATAAAAGCCTAATCAAAACACCCTGCCAGGCCTAGGTAGAAGTAAATTTTGTATGTTGTCCTTTTTTTGTAGGGTCGTTCAATAGAGCTATATCACCAGCGCACAGAGTAACGAACGAGTTATCACGGCAAGTCATTTGGATGGAACTTCTTACACCTATTACAAATTACTTAACTGGAAAGTTATGCCAACTGGCCTCTCACCCAGTGGATAAACTGCAGAATTTAAGATTTTTTGTACATCACCGAAATCTTTTATGGCGACTTGCTGGCTATCCTTTCCTAAATCGATATTAGATAACTTAGACGTAATTTCTTTAGATGAACTTTCTCCTGTCGGTAGGGTGAAAATATGGTAATATTTCATCATGTTTGCTTTCCGTTAAAAATTAAGAAATGGACCCTCTTTTAGGTATTAAAGCCAAATAGCAAAGCACTCTTCATAAATTTTGTTTCAGCAATCGGAGATCTAACTGGGAGATTTTAATGCGTTGATGCAAAAAATACCTGATGCAAGAGGTCCTAAACAGCCAATATCATATACATACCTTACTAATTCGCCATCTGGTTACTTATTAGAATGCAAAATAATATTCTACTGCCAATTTTTTGCAAAACCACGTCAGTAATGTTAAGGAATTTTTTTATTTTTTCTTTTTTAGGGAAATGTTTTCCTAGCCTCTTGATGCTATGAAGAAAAAGCAATACTCCTCACGCGTATTAGGGGTATAGCTCAGCTGGTAGAGCGGCGGTCTCCAAAACCGTAGGTCGCGGGTTCGAACCCTGCTGCCCCTGCCAAAAACCTTTCTTTATTACAGTCACTTAGAGAAGTCCCTTTTCAGGGGCTTTATCTAATTTTCCAGATATCGTGGGACGAAGCGTGTGGCTTAGTGATATTCTCTTCGAAATCTAAGCCTTCAAAGGCTAAATGATGTTGGGAACTTTTTTGATTTAGTTGCTAGGAACCGCTCACTATCATCGCCAACATTAGAAAACAGAAGCGAGAGCAAGAGTGGCGGCGTATTGAGCTCACGCAAAAGATCATCGAATGGGTAGCAGGGTCTTTCTGTTTGTCGTTTGTCTAGCTGTGCTAAATGGAGTGGTTCTGCTAATGCCAAGTTCAAGCTAGTCGTAGGAGATCATTATTCTGTAAATTAATCCGTCTTTTTTTAATGCCACGACCCTTATATGGAAGACGGTCCCAGCTTTATTACCACGATAGTCTTCAAGGTACGTGACATCGTGTGACCAAGTGCACGAGCGGTCATCTTCGTGAATGGTTTTGCGATTGGTAGAAGTACATTTACCTGATGCGAAATCATCCTTTTGAGCTTGTATCCAATCATCAATGTTAAACATTTCTAGTTCACGCAGGTACATGAAATCATCGCGGTAACATTTTTTAACCTCGTCCCATTGGTGCTCATCTAGCGCGAGTCGGACAACCTCACCAACTTTGACAGCCATTCTTTCCTCCTGTTTCCTAAGCCAAAGGTATCATAATGCTTTCCACGATAATTGCCGAATATTAAAAATGCTTTATTGATTAGAGAAATAGTAGTGAGACTAAGTTTAGTAATTCGAATTACATTTTTAAGTCTGAAAATCTATAGGGCCTTTAGAATTGAAATTTTGGTATGCAACCCTTCTCATCTCCCTTCGAAAGCCATGATAATCATTTATCGCGTAATGTTGAGTAAAGTAATTATCCCAAATGACAACCATTCCATTACGCCACCGCAATCGAAGGCAATGTTCCGGTAAAGCGCAGTGATCATAAATCATTTGAAGAATTGTTGTACTTTTATCCTCATCAAACCCTTCGATGCGATGTGCATAAGTTGGATTTATATATAAGCCCTTTTTCTTCGTAATTGGATGCTTTAACACAGCGGGGTGCCATCTTTCACGATCGGCATCAGGATCATTTCGAGTTGTTGATCCTTTCATAGATTGCTCTTCGACAGGCGGCGCCCACCTCACGCCATATGGTTTACCAACATGAGAGACTTTTCTACCCTCTAGGAGCTGAGCAAGTGGTTTGGGCAAACTTGACCAAGCAGCTTGCTGGGATAAATACATTGTATCTCCACCGTATGGGGGCACCTCAATTGCACTTAGAATTGAACCTCTGGGCGGTAAATCGAGGAAGCTCAAATCTGTGTGCCAACCACCACCAAAAACACCAGTAGTGTCTCCCACTTCCTTAACAATTATTGTCATTTCTGGATATTCGCCACGTCCGCGAGCATAAGGGTTGATAGCAGGCGCCCCAAATACATCAGCTAAACCTCTTTGCTGTTCGGCGGTCAAGAATTGATCAGGCAGAACTATAACTAGATATTTTGATAATGCATTTTTCAGGAAAGAAGTTTGCTTTTCGCTGATCTTATCGGAAATTTTCAAACCAGAGATTTCAGCTCCTAAAAATCCAGTGATTGGATGGCATTGCATTTGAAAATCCTCTAGTTTTTTGAAATAACAGATATTATGTTTTTACAACATTTCTAATGGTGGCGTACCTACGCCTCAAGCCCCAAAAACTGGTGTTAAGTTAACCCAAAGTCAAGAGAATTACCGCAAACCAGTGCACAGGATAAATAATATCTATTAAGGTACTTCTGTCCAATTAATAAATCCGTTTGTTTAACTTAAGCCGCTTTACCTCGCCATTGCTTTGAGCCAACATCATTAAATTGTCAGGATCGCCTTGCAGCGCAGTAGAGCCAATAATCTTACCTAATGGATCGTTGCTATCATTAGCTGTGGGTTTGCCTTAGTGTGTTAAAGCCAAACAATCGACATCGTACTTATCTATCAGCCCCTTTACTTCTGACATAGCCTGATATTCGGCATCATAATGAGCTGTATTTCAGCGTTTTAGCTTTGCAAGAATATCGATGATGACCAAGTCTGGGTTATAATTTATCAAAAGATTTTTGAGTTGCTCTTCATCGCCTTGATCTATTCTCGCGATTTGACTTTCTAGGACAATATGGATTTGGTTTTCGAGGGTAAAGCGTTCGAAGCGTGCCTTGGCGACCCGTTTGTTGTATTCTAAAGCCAGATACAAAACCCGTTTTCGTATCGATATTCCTTCAGCAATTTGCACCCGGTACAACCACCGAATAAGGGTAAATTTTCAGGGGTTTTGTATAATTTTATGGATAATAGCGCCATCGTTTTGTCATGCTTTTATAAGCTGAATACAAAGGTTTTTTAGGGCATTGATTTCTTGACTTTAGCATTTACGATTGAACCATTACCCAGCGTCTGGCAAAAAATGATTCAACTTAATTATAGTCATGGTGGACCAAATGAGTATAGATGTATCCATTCGGAGTTTGGAGAAATTTGACCACGAACGCTGGAAACAGCTGTGGACTGATTACCTTAGTTTTTACAAAACTTCGGTTAGTAGTGCGGTCTACAAAACGGCCTTTCAGCGCTTAGTCTCGCATGACCTGAAAGAATTTCAGTGTATAATTGCGGAAGTGGATGGTGAAATAATCGGCTTGTCTCACTATTTATTTCACAGGAATTTATGGTCCATGCGGGATACCTGTTATCTGAGTGACCTGTTTGTTGTTCCTGAATATAGAGGTAAGGGAACTGCTAGAAGGCTTATACAAAAAGTAGCGCAGCATGCGAAGGGTTGTGGTGTGGAAGGTGTATATTGGATGACGCAAGAGTTTAATTACAAGGGGCGTATGCTTTACGACCAAATTGCGGAAAAGACACCCTTTATAGTTTACGAAATTAATTGAATCCAAATTAATGATGATCGTTGATGCAGATAGTGAACAGCACAATCTCTTCTATTATACTTGCTTACTTTTATTTGTATTAAACGGGGCGGTGTAGGCTTGGTTGTATCTTACAATGTAATTTGTTAATGCACCGCAAGTAATGTTTGATTAGAATAAATTTTTATTCTCTTAACTGCCGATCAAGGGACCGAAGAAAGGCCTTTTCCAGTTGAGTGACACGTAGAGCCAAGACCGCACCTGAGAAAATTTTATTATCAAGATTGATTGATGTGGCCTTTGATTTATTTTACGGTCTGGGTGCTATTATTTGCATCTAACATTGTCTGAGGGAAATAGGGAAAGAAGAAATGAGTGCTGGAATTGAATTCAAAATCCTTGGTCAAAGTATGGAGCGAGTTACCATTATTTTTGGTACCATCTTAATAACTTGGGGCATTTTGGTCTCCTTAATTAGCCAGAGTGGATCAATTACATCAATGATCCCTGCCTTCTTTGGCCTTCCAACTGCTCTTTTGGGCTTTATGTCGGTTCAACGACCAGAAAAGCAAAAAGTCTTTATGCACATCGCTGCTGTTTTTGGCCTTCTAGTATTTCTTGCAGGTCTTGATTTGTTTCGTGGTTTGAGTAGTGAAAATGGTGCCTTTTCAAATCCTTGGGCTGACGCTTCGAAACTTTTCATGCTGATTAGTGGTGGTGGCTTTTCCTATTTATGTATTCAATCGTTTAAACACGCGCGCAGACTTCGCCAATTCGAGACTGTGGAAAAATCAGGATAACAAGCTTTGTTAGGTAACGTTTTTATCTCGTTATTGAACTGCTTCTTTGAATGGTCTTCCACTTACTATTTGCCTTCCTTCTTTTCCCTTTTTGATAATATAAGGGCAGTGTAAAGAATAGAAACAAAAATTATTGGTAAGTTTTAAAAAGATAAGCCGCTATAGGCAGAAAAATGCAGATTTGTTAAGAGAAAGTACGGCGACATA
>CACPHA010000104.1 GCA_902633655.1 Paracoccaceae bacterium | reverse complement strand
GGTGGCATGCTTAGCATGTTCACTGGTGGGGCACTTGGTCGGATGGGCATTTTTGCCCTTGGAATTATGCCCTATATTTCTGCTTCCATTATCGTACAACTCTTGACCTCAATGGTGCCACAACTTGAACAACTAAAAAAAGAGGGTGAGCAGGGACGCAAGAAAATAAATCAATATACGCGCTATGGTACAGTTCTATTGGCAACCTTGCAAGCATATGGCCTTGCAGCTAGCCTGGAAGCTGGTGATCTTGTGACGGACCCAGGTCTATTCTTCCGGGCATCTTGTATAATTACCCTCGTAGGTGGCACCATGTTTCTTATGTGGTTGGGTGAACAAATCACTGCCCGTGGGATAGGCAATGGCATATCCCTTATCATCTTTGTCGGGATCATAGCTGAAATACCGGCAGCATTGGCACAATTCTTTGCCTCTGGCCGGTCTGGTGCCATTAGCCCTGCGGTCATCATTGGTGTTCTTGTGATGGTCGTTGTTACTATCAGCTTTGTTGTGTTTATGGAGCGCGCTTTGCGTAAAATCGTAATCCAGTATCCACGCCGTCAGGTAGGTATGAAAGTGATGGAAGGGCAAAGCTCTCATCTGCCGGTTAAAGTTAATCCGGCTGGTGTAATCCCTGCAATTTTTGCAAGTTCTTTATTACTTCTACCGACTACTGTTAGCACGTTTTCAGGATCTCAAACGGGTCCAGTGATGTCGACAATTTTGGCCTATTTCGGTCCTGGTCAACCACTGTATCTCGCGTTTTTTACTACAATGATTATCTTTTTCACCTACTTCTATACATTTAATGTCTCTTTCAAGCCTGACGATGTAGCCGACAACCTTAAAAACCAAAACGGGTTTATCCCAGGTATACGTCCAGGACAAAAGACAGCAGAGCATCTTGAATTTATCCTAAATAGGATTTTGGTTCTTGGTTCGGGTTATCTTGCACTTGTTTGCTTGTTGCCAGAAATTCTCAGGGGTCAGTTGGCTATACCTTTTTATTTTGGGGGTACGTCTGTACTTATAGTTGTGTCTGTTACAATGGATACAATACAGCAAGTGCAGTCGCATCTATTGGCGCACCAATACGAAAGTCTCATTGAGAAGTCTCAAATTCGCGGTAAAGGAAAGGGTCGTAAGCGAAAAGGACCGGCTCGGAAATGAATATCATCCTCTTAGGCCCGCCAGGCGCCGGAAAAGGAACCCAAGCTCGCATTCTCGTTAAAGCGTTCGATATGGTGCAGCTTTCTACCGGCGATATGCTGCGCGAAGCAAAAAATAGCGGCACCCAGATGGGAGAAAGAGTTGCGGGAGTTATGGCGCGGGGTGATCTTGTAACCGATGATATTGTCATAGGTCTTATTCGCGAAAAATTAACCGAATCTTCTGGTAGCAGATTTATCTTTGACGGGTTCCCCAGGACTTTAGCCCAAGCAGATGCTTTAGGATCGCTCTTGCATGACGTTGGTGCAACGCTGAATGCAGTAATCGAGATGAGAGTGGACGATGATGCACTGGTGCGCCGGATAACGGCGCGATCAACCTGCACCAATTGTGGTGAGGTTTACAACGATGATACCAAACCCCAACCTTATAATGGTAAATGCATCAACTGCGGCGGCACTGAATTCACGCGCCGTGCCGATGATAACGCGGACAGCCTTCGCCAACGTCTGATGGAGTACTATAAAAAGACATCTCCAATCATTGGCTACTATTTCGCGAAAGGGCTCCTCAATCCGGTTAATGGTTTGGGTGAGATTGAAGTGGTTCATTCAGAAATAATCCACGTTCTTGACCAATAATGTTTTTTTGACCTTGACTGCTGTCGGAAATGTTTCTAGCAAGCAAGATCTCTGTGGGAATCGAGGGTTGTCTAAAAATTTTTAGAGAGAAGAGATTAATTAGTTATTGGCGCGAGTTCATGTCGCTCTAATGTTGTGAAAAAAGATTCCGGTATTACGGAATCGCAACTAAAAGGAATAATCACGTGGCTCGTATTGCCGGCGTAAACATACCTACTAACAAACGAGTGCCTATAGCTCTAACTTATATTACGGGTATAGGCAAAGCTTCGGCGGAAATCATCTGCGATGCTGTAAAAATTGAGCGGTCTCAACGAGTTAATGAACTAAGCGACGCAGAAGTACTTTCGGTTCGTGAATACATTGACTCAAACTTTTCTGTTGAAGGGGAACTTCGCCGCGAAGTAACTATGAATATCAAGCGTCTGATGGACCTTGGCTGTTATCGTGGCCTGCGTCATAGGCGTAACTTGCCAGTGAGGGGCCAACGCACCCACACAAATGCCCGCACCCGCAAAGGCCCAGCTAAGGCCATTGCAGGTAGGAAGAAATAAGGGGGCATCTAATTATGGCACGTGATACTCGCCGCGGAGGCAAGAAAAAGATTTCCAAGAACATTGCAGCTGGTGTTGCGCATGTTAATAGCTCTTTCAACAATACAAAAATTTTGATATCTGATGTACAGGGTAATGCCATCGCATGGTCATCCGCTGGAACGATGGGATTTAAGGGCTCGCGAAAGTCCACACCTTATGCTGCGCAGATGGCTGCAGAAGATGCCGGACGAAAAGCACAGGACCATGGTGTGAAAACCCTAGAAGTGGAAGTTCAGGGTCCTGGATCAGGACGTGAAAGTGCATTGCGCGCTTTGGCAACAATCGGATTTAATATTACCTCTATCCGAGACGTTACCCCGATAGCGCATAACGGCTGTCGCCCACCAAAACGGCGCAGAGTCTGAATTAATCTTGGTTTGCCGGCGCTTTTCGGGTGCCGGTTTGTAATTTTAACCTCGGGCGCATTTGATCTTTGGACATGGGCAAATGCAGGAATGGAGGGACGCATGATCCAAAAAAACTGGTCAGAACTGATAAAACCAACTCAGCTGGATGTTCGCCCGGGTAATGACCCTGGGCGCCAGGCCACTTTAATTGCCGAGCCGCTGGAACGTGGCTTTGGTCTTACCCTTGGCAACGCGTTACGTCGCGTTTTAATGAGTAGCTTGCAAGGCGCGGCAATAACAAGCGTTCAAATCGACAACGTTTTACATGAATTTTCTTCGGTTCCGGGTGTTCGCGAAGACGTAACAGACATTGTCCTGAACCTTAAAGGCATTGCAATCAGGATGGAGGTGGAGGGCCCCAAGCGGCTTACCATCAATGTTAAAGGTCCTGCTATGGTTACGGCACGTGAAATTTCTGAAAGTGCTGATATAGAAATTCTTAATAAAGATCATGTTATTTGCCACTTGGATGACGGTGCCGAAGTCTACATGGAGCTTACGGTAAATACAGGAAATGGTTATGTGCCTGCAGAGAAAAACAAACCAGAAGATTCACCGATCGGATTGATCCCCATCGATGCAATTTATTCGCCGGTTAAGAAAGTTTCATACGATGTACAACCTACCCGCGAGGGTCAAATACTTGATTATGACAAACTTACTATGAAAATTGAGACTGACGGTTCAATAACACCAGATGATGCAGTTGCTTATGCCGCACGAATTTTGCAAGATCAACTGTCCATCTTTGTGAACTTTGACGAACCAGAAACGGCCGGGCGCCAGGAAGACGAAGACGGTCTTGAATTCAACCCACTTCTTCTTAAAAAAGTGGACGAACTTGAGCTGTCGGTGCGATCAGCAAATTGCCTTAAGAATGACAATATTGTTTACATTGGTGATCTTATTCAAAAAACCGAAGCAGAAATGCTCCGTACACCAAATTTTGGTCGTAAATCACTAAATGAGATAAAAGAAGTGCTGTCAGGTATGGGCCTTCACCTGGGTATGGATGTGGATGATTGGCCGCCAGATAATATAGAAGATCTCGCTAAAAAGTTAGAGGACAATTTTTAAAATTGGCTGGGTAATTCCACCCCAAGGAAAGCAGCTATTGCGCATCGGTTGCCGGACAAAGAAAAAATGGAGATAAAAAATGCGTCATGCAAAAGGTTACCGTCGCCTGAATCGTACCCACGAACATCGAAAGGCACTTTGGGCTAATATGGCCGGTTCTCTAATAGAACACGAGCAGATTAAAACGACATTGCCAAAGGCTAAAGAACTCCGTCCGATAGTGGAAAAATTAATTACTCTGGCCAAGCGCGGTAATCTCCATGCTCGACGTCAGGCGGCATCGCAATTGAAGATGAGCGAACATCTGACGAAGCTCTTTGATGTTATTGGGCCGCGGTTTAAAGATCGCCAGGGTGGCTACGTCCGTGTTATACGGGCAGGGTACCGCTATGGCGACATGGCTCCAATGGCGATAATTGAGTTTGTTGAACGTGACTTGGATGCCAAGGGTGCTGGGGACAAATCACGGATAGAGGCTGCGGAAGCTACAGAAGATGCCTAAGTTTTGAGAGATAACACCTAATGAACCCCCGCTGGCGGGAGTTTTCTTTAGGTTTGTCCCTGCTTGTAAAATTAT
This sequence comes from Paracoccaceae bacterium, assembly GCA_902633655.1. Classification (GTDB taxonomy): domain Bacteria; phylum Pseudomonadota; class Alphaproteobacteria; order Rhodobacterales; family Rhodobacteraceae; genus LFER01. The sequence continues at coordinate 2,544 of CACPHA010000104.1, read as the reverse complement.
GAAAAGTCCACCATATGGGTAAGCGTTAAGGGGGGGGCTAATCGAGTGCGCACTCGCAATTTTTTCTTTTGCCTAATGGTTTTTTTCCTGTCTGGGCATGTGTGCATTGCAGAGTCTAAAGTACCGCAGTCGCAGAAGGAAATTGCGATCAGCTTTGCTCCTCTTGTGAAATCTGTAGCGCCTGCTGTAGTTAATATCTACGCAACCCGAGTCGTGGAAAGTCGACCAAACCCGTTTGAAAGCGACTCGCTTTTTCGCGATTTTTTTCAAAACTTCGGGTCAAATCGACCCGAAGTGCAGAATTCACTAGGCTCAGGGGTAATATTGAGCGCCGATGGGATTGTCGTCTCGAATTACCATGTAGTAGGCGGCGCTACTGATGTCAGGGTGGTACTTAACGATGGTCGGGAATATTTAGCCTCTGCTTTGTTATGGGATCGTGAAAGCGATTTGGCAGTCCTTAAACTTACTAATGTTCGTGATATGCCATATTTGAATTTTCGTGATAGTGAAACTGTAGAGGTCGGTGAATTAGTTTTAGCAATAGGAAATCCATTTGGCGTTGGACAAACTGTCAGCAGCGGTATCGTTTCTGGCCTTGCTCGATCCGGAATGGGAAGAGGTGATGGTCGAGGATATTTTATCCAAACTGACGCGCCAATTAACCCAGGAAATTCAGGTGGTGCGCTTATTGATATGGCTGGTCGTTTGATTGGAATAAATACATCTATTTTAAGTAGATCTGGGGGATCAAACGGTATCGGATTTGCAATTCCTGCAAGCCTGGTACGCCAGGTTGTCAGTCAAGCGCAAGAAGGCAAAACGACTTTTGAGCGGCCTTGGGCTGGTTTAAGCGGTCAAACTCTTACTGCTGAACTTGCCAAGAACTTTGGCCTTCGTTTTGTGAATGCAATGGTGATAACAGCGATCCATCCCCAGAGTCCTTTTCTTAAGGCGCGCTTTAAGGTCGGAGATGTTATTTCTGCGGTTGACGGTAATGCTGTTAGCAATTCTGCAGAGTTATTATATCGACTATCTGTAGCCGGACTAGGTGGTCGGGCTAAAGTAACAAAACGGACTGCGGTCGGTGAACTCAAGGTTGATGTATCTCTTATTGCTGCTCCAGATCTCCCTAAACGTAAAATAACCTACTTTAAAAGTCAAAGTTATTTTCCTGGCTTAGTGCTAAGTTCTATAAATCCTGCCGTAGAGGAGGAGTTTGATTTGCCGTGGGGAAACTCGGGTTTTGTTGTTCTCAAAAGTGGGCGCGTAGCAGCCTCCATTGGTTTGCGGACGCGAGATATAATAATGAGTGCAAATGGCCAGAGACTTACAAACGCAAATGTATTGGATGATATCCTTAAATCGGGTGGTAGAAGTGGGATGCTTTTTGTTCTGCGTGGCGATCAAAGGATCAGTCTTAGGTTTCGCCGATGAGTGATCTCTTTTCCAGTGAAGCCGAGAGGGCCGAAACTTTAAAGCCGCTGGCTGAAAGATTGCGCCCAAAGAAAATATCTGATGTGATAGGTCAGGTGCAAGTTCTTGGGCCAAATGCTCCGTTAGGTTCGATGCTTGAAAGTGGAGCGTTAAGCTCCTTGATCTTTTGGGGACCGCCCGGAGTTGGTAAAACAACAATTGCACGCCTTTTGGCTGATCACACAGACCTGCATTTTGAACAAGTAAGTGCCATTTTCACAGGTGTCGCAGATTTAAAGAAGTGCTTTGAGGCCTCAAAGCTGCGCGCATCAAATGGTCAAGGGACGTTGCTGTTTGTTGATGAGATTCATCGCTTTAACAAAGTACAGCAGGATGGGTTTCTCTCGAATATGGAAGAAGGGACGGTTCTACTTGTAGGGGCCACAACGGAAAACCCTTCTTTTGCGTTAAATGCTGCGCTTTTGTCCCGAGCACAGGTCATGGTACTGACACGCCTTTCAGAAAATGAACTGATCCAACTAAAAATCCGTGCGGAAAAAAAGCTGGGCACACCGTTGAAAATCACTGCGCAGGGAGAGAGCATGCTGATCTCAATGGCTGATGGAGATGGGCGGGCACTTCTTAACCTGATTGAACAGATTGCGGCATGGGAAATAGTTTCACCTCTTGGCCCGCAAGAGTTACTCGCAAGGCTTACCCGGCGTGCATCAATTTATGATAAGTCTGGTGAAGAGCACTATAACCTTATTTCTGCACTGCATAAATCGGTGCGCGGGTCGGACCCTGACGCTGCACTATACTGGCTAGCTCGCATGTTGGAGGGTGGGGAGGACCCGAGATATCTGGCACGCCGCATCCTACGCATGTCCATAGAAGACATCGGTCTTGCAGACCCTAATGCTCAAGCAAATTGCATAAAAGCTTGGGAAACCTATGAAAGGTTGGGTAGTCCAGAAGGTGAGTTGGCATTGGCTCAGGCAGTATTGTACCTGGCCTTAGCACCCAAATCAAACGCATCATATTTGGCATATAATGCATCCCGTAGTGCTGCAAAAACCAGCGGTTCTGCACCTCCACCAAAACAAATTTTGAATGCGTCAACTGATT
>CACPHA010000103.1 GCA_902633655.1 Paracoccaceae bacterium | reverse complement strand
ACTTATCCAGAGATCAAGCTGATGTATTGGGCAGGGGGTAATCCATTCCATCATCATCAAGATCTGGGCCGTTTAGTCAAAGCGTGGCAGAAACCTGAAACAGTTATTGTCCACGAATGGTGTTGGAATTCACTAGCCAAACGTGGAGATATTGTTTTGCCGTGTACCACCCCATTGGAACGTCAGGACATCGCAATGACACCCCGTGACCCATATATCGTTTCGATGTCAAAGCTAACGGAACCCTTTGCGCAAAGCCGTAACGATTATTCCATATTCGCCGGCATCGCCCGCGAGCTCGGCGTACTGGAGGCCTTTACCAACGGAATAAGTGATGTAGAATGGCAACGTAAGATATATGACGAAACGCGGCAGAGTGCTGCGAATATGGGTCATGAAATGCCTGATTACGAAACCCTTTTGAAAAAAGGCTGGCATAAGATTAATAATCCTGCTGAGCAAAAAATTATGTTAAAGGAATTCCGTGATGATCCAGAGCGCCATCCTTTGGCTACACCCAGCGGAAAGATTGAAATATTCTCCAAAACGGTTTCTGATTTTGGGTATGATGACTGTCCAGGGCACCCCGTCTGGAGAGAGCCATACGAATGGCTTGGTTCATCAGATCAAACTCATCCTTTTCATCTGATTTCGAATCAACCACAGGCAAAACTGCATTCGCAAATTGACCATGGAAGCGTCAGCCGCGCGTCAAAAATTAAAGGCCGAGAAGCGCTCCATATTCATCCAGAGGATGCAGAAATTTTTGGACTAAAAGAAGGGGACATTGCTCGTGTCTATAATGATAGAGGTGCCTGTTTGGCTGCGGTTGTAACGGATTGCTCCCTGCGGCGCTCTGTGCTTAAGCTGAGCACAGGCGCGTGGTACGATCCGCTTGACCCAGCAGATCCGATGAGCCTGTGTAAACATGGCAATCCAAATGTTTTGACCCGCGATAAAGGGACATCAAAACTTGGACAGGGCCCTTCGGCACATACATGTATGGTCAGCATAGAACTGTTTGAAGGCGATTTACCAGAGGTGACTGCGCATGCTCCTCCTGAGATCATCCGAAGCAAATGAACTGAATAGAGGACGGAGTATGGCAAACTTTCAAGAAGCCTCTGATATTGAGATTACCGTGAAGTTAAGTGCACGAAGGTTCGAAGAATCGCCATTTATTAAACGGACGGATAACCCAAAAATGGTCCGCGGTGTTTATGCCGGGCGATATTTCCCAATCTTTATGGGTGAAGATCCAATTGAGAAATATTGGCTTTTGCGACAAAAGGCACTTTTGTTTGATGTTCCTGAGAAACCAGTAGAAATTTCTGGGCCAGATGCTGTTCCCTTTCTCGAAAAAGTCTTGACGCGCAAAGTTGCTGCGATGGTTGAGGGGCGGGGTTATTACGCGTTGGCTTGCACGCCGTCAGGTGGCATATTTATGGATGGTGTAATTTTCAAACTCTCAGAAAATCGTTTTTGGTATGTGCAGGCAGATGGACCATTCGAAACTTGGCTCCTCGCTCATAGTGGTGGATATCGAGTGACAATATCAGATCCAAAGTCGCGTGTTTTGCAAATACAGGGGCCGGCCTCGATCAATATTATGAATGCTGCATCAAATGGTTCAATAGATGAAACTATGCCCTATTTTGGATCAGGGTTTTTCGATATTGGAGGTCAGCACCTCTATGTCTCTCGCACAGGTTTTACCAATGAACTCGGTTTTGAAATTTATTGTGATGGAGAAAAAACCGACCATTTAGCCCTTTGGGATCATCTTTTCAAATGTGGCACTCCATATGGAATGGAGCAATCTTCTGCCAGAGCACTGACTATTCGTAGAATTGAAGGTGGCATACTTGGAAACCTCACTGATATGGACATAACTATGACGCCTTTTGAGGCAGGATTGGGAATGTTGGTCCATATGGATAAAGATGATTTTATTGGCAAAATGGCATTGGCAAATAAAGATCGGCGAAAGCTTCTCTTTGGATTAACCTGTGCTGGTGAAACACCAATCTCAGGTAGCGTTGTTCTTAATGGAACCCGGGAAGTTGGCTTTATCACGGCGGGTGTGCCCTCTCCTACACTAGGTCTTGGAATCGGATATGTGCGCTTTTCGCAACCTGGGGAATGGGCAGGAAGAAGGGTTAATCTGCGTCTGAGTAATGGAGCTATACATAATGCAGATGTTGTGGAGTTGCCTTTTTTTGACCGTAATAAAAATATCGTGAAGGGCATAGATAGAATAATTCCAGAGCGCCCGTCTTAAATCAAAGGGCCAGCGAAAGGACATTACAGAAAACATGTCAAATGTAAAAACTTCTGAAATCCTTCATTCGCAGGATTGGACCTTTCCCGTACCTATTGCGTACGGTCCCGGTAGGTTATTGGAAATCGGTGAAATATGCCAAAGGTTGGGCATCAAAAACCCTTTAATTGTGACTGATAGCGGGAGCTTTGGCCTTCCATTTATGGATGAGTTGAAAAACTATCTTTGTAAAGCCAACATATCATTTGATGTCTTTCATAAGATCTCCCCAAATCCAAGAGACGATGAAATAGGAACCGGCGGTGATGCATTTGAAAGTGGTGGTCATGATGGAATAATTGCGATTGGTGGTGGAAGCGCTATGGATGGTGGTAAAGCGATTTGTCTAACCGCTGGAAACGGTATTAAGATATGGAATTTTGAATATAGGCTAAAGCCTCCCGATATGTCAGGCAAAAACCCCTTTCCCAAGTTAATCACAATACCCACTACAGCCGGCACGGGAGCGGAGACGGAAAGCACCGCTATGGTTACTCATGTGAAAAAGGGTATGAAGTTTTGTATTTGGCACCCTGAATTGAAGCCATCGCTGGCTTTATTGGATCCTACGCTCACCATTGGGCTACCGGCTCATTTGACCGCATGGACTGGTGCTGATGCTATGACCCATGCAATTGAAGCCTATATCGTACCGGATTTTAACCCTCTTTGTGATGGCATGGCTTTAGAAGGATTGGCGCTTATTAACAGATGGTTACCTATTGCCGTGAAAGAACCGGAAAATATAGCAGCTAGGGGTGGTATGCTGGTTGGCTCATGTCTTGCAGGAATTGCGTTTCTAAAAGGCCTTGGGTTGGTACATGCAATTTCTCATATGATCGGTGCTGAATACAATACACAACACGGACTAACGAATGCGATCATACTTCCGGTTGTTTTACGATACAATCTACCTGTTATTGATAACAAGGTGAAGCGAATTGCGGATGCTATGGAGCTCCGTACCTGTTCGGCAGATTCTGTGATTGATCACGTCCAAAAAATGCTGGATAAGGTTGGAATACCAAAATCGCTCGCGAGCATAAATATACCAATAGATTGTGCGGAGCGCATTTCTCAGAAGGCGATCCAAGATAGTGCTGCCGAAACAAATCCGCGACGAGCAAGTGTGGCTGAGATCAAAGAATTGATTGAAGAATCAATTCTCGATGCCCGACCTTAAAGCGATTGTAGCATTAAGACAGTTAATTCTGGGGTTTCATGCTCAAAATAGCTTTTCAAGTTATTCTATCCTATCCACAGGAAGACCGCTGGGCACTTGTTCTGGTACACCAAGATTACCATTCTTGGCTGTTTTACCGGTCAAGCTGTGTAGAAACGATAAAATATCATTGACCTGTCGGTCACTTAGGTTTCGTGGTGCGATGTCCAAGGCGCGGGAAAATCTAGCCATCTCGAAGCGATCATCCCACACAACGAAATCAATATTCGAAAGGTTTGGAGCGTTGGGTAAGGCTGCCATATCCTGGGTCCATTTTGCTAGCGATAACTTTGGATTTAGATGATGTTTAATAATGCCTTTAAGCGTAGGATAAGCGCCATTGTGTCCGTATGGCGCGGTCAGGGCGATATTCTTTAATGATGGTGTGCGGAACCGATAGGCATCGTCGAGGTTATCACTTTCTGCCATAAAGCCGACATCGCGTACCGCTGGATCAAATCGACGCGTACGGCCAGGGCCAAAAGGTGGTAAGCCGATGGCATGAAACTTATGATCTGTCAGCAGAGCTCCGGAGTGGCATTTTGAACAACCGGCCTTCCCATAAAACAAATCCAGTCCATTTCGTGCCGATTTTGATAATGCGAATTGATCACCGGCGAGATACGAGTCGTAAGGGCTGTCAATGCTCTGCCATTCGGATCCAATAAAAGCCGCCAATGCGTTACTAATGTCCACAATAGTAACATCTTCGGGTGTTTTTATTTCTTCAAATGCTTCAACGAATCTTTTACCATAATCACCTGTACCTCGAACCCGTTTAGCAAGGATTGGCCACCCTGCATCGATCCGGTCATGTAGCGCACCTGCGATTTCATTTTCCTTTGGGTTTCCCGCCATTTCAAATTGTGAAACCAGTGGAAATGTTGCTTGTGCAGCAAGAATGGAGTTAAAACCCGAAGGTAGCCACTCTTCCGCAACTGAGTCAAATCCACTGTCATACAGATCTGAAAAGCTGAGTCGACCATCGTGAAAGAGCGTTCGAAATTCCTTTGCACCCAAATTCCATAGGCCTGAGGCATTGCGGGGGATACGCTTCTTTATAGCACTCTCCCCATATCCAACTGTGCGATTCGGTCCTAGGCCTTTTCCTCCTTCTCCAATTCCGAGAGAAAGACTATCGCTAGTCCCAAAGGCAGGGTGATGACATGTCGAACAGGCAATATTCATATTGCCTGAGAGTATTTTGTCATAAAATAATAGTTGTCCGAGAGCAGCTTGTTTCTTATCAAATTTTATAAAGTGTTCTGTAGTAAGGGGTTTGATATCTTGTGCGATGGCGGGTAATCCAAAGATTATCGAAATAAGGTAAAAAATATGCGCGTAGCAACCCTTCTTATATTTCTTTTGGTGACCCCTGTGGCTGCTGATATAGAACGAGCTCGAGATCTTATGGAAGATGGTAAGTTTGTTGAGGCCAAAGAGGCTCTCTGGCCAGCTGCGCGGTCTGGCAATGCAGATGCTGAGGAACTTATAGGCGTCATGTACGCGATGGGTCTTGGAGTTGAGAGAGATGATGTGCGGGCTTTCGAATGGTATTTGCGCTCTTCGCTCAAGGGACATCCTGGAGCTCAATCTGGTATAGGTTGGTATTATGAGGTTGGCCGTGGACTGCCAGCTCCCGATCTTGTTAGGGCTTACATGTGGTACACGCTCTCCGCTATTGGGGGTGACCCCGATGCCGCCATCAGCCTTGAAGAGGTTGTAAAGAAAATGACACCTGAACAAATTGAAAAAGCCCACGTCCTTGTCAACGATTATAAAGGCTGGATGTTCCCGTTTCGTTGAATTCGGTTTACGTTAAAAAGGGACAAGCGTAAGCTCGCCCCTTGAAGTGGAGTTTACTTGATATCCGCAGATCGAGAGCCTGAAATATCTGCCTCTGCTTCGGCTACCGCATCTGTAAGTGCATTGAAAATCTCGTCCCCACGCGAAACGTTTGCTTTGAACCAGTCGTAAACTGGTGCCGCAGCGGACTTAAATGCAGCTTTCTGGCTTGGAGTTGGGACATATAAATCGCCCCCACCGGCAACAAAGTCCTCATAAGCCTGAATTGATTTGCGTTTCGGTGATGCAAATGTGGCTTGCTGAAGTGCGTAAAAGCCATCAACCACAACCTGCCGTGTATCTTCGGGCATACTCATGAACTTACCGTTGTTCATCCACCAAAGGGCACCCATATAAGCATGCCCATCCAGCGTAACATATTTGAGGCCCGCGTCCGGAAATTTCATTCCCATGATGTCTGTGATCCCATTTTTAGAACCTTCGACTACGCCTGTTTGGAATGAGGTAAACAATTCAGGCCAAGGGATAGGAGTTGGTGATGCGCCGAGTGCTTTTACAAGTTCTTGCGGCAAATCTGCTACAACTGTTCTGATTTTGAGGCCAGCCATATCACCTGGCTCGGCAACTCTTCTTTTAGTGTTCGCGAAATTTCGCCATCCACCTGTATTTCCTATAGTCATTAATCTGACTGCGTCACCCGAATCTGATAGTGCCATAGACCTCATTTTTCGAGTAAAATCACTGGAAAGAACATGTTCGGCCACACGATCATCGGCCATTAGGTACGGCAAATCGAGAACTTGGACATAAGGAAAAATACCTGCTGCGCCCCCTGATGTTGAAATGTAAACGTCAATCGTTCCGTCAGCAACGCCTTGTAAACACTCAGTGCCGTTTGAACACAGCTGAGTGCCAATAAATAACTCAACGGTTATTGCGCCGTTTGAGGCAGCTTCAACGTAATTTTTAAAAACGATAAGACCATCATAGTCTTCATCGTTTTCATTAGAATTCGCTGTTGCGCGAATTGTGTAGTCAGCCGCAAAAGAACTAAACGGCGCTACCGCTAACAGTGTCGCCGCTAGCAGCGGTTTTATGGTACCTTTAAGCATATTTTCCTCCCGGTTTGATGCAGTTCAGGTTAGTTAACGAAACCCGTCAAACGCGGGATCGTCATGGAAATGGCTGGAATGTAAGTAATCATAAAGATTACAAAAATCTCAACCAAAAGAAAGGGTATGATTGTTCGAGCAATTGTTTCTACACGCTCTCCTGAAACCGAACTTGCCACAAAAAGCACAAGACCCATTGGTGGCGTAGCAAGTCCAACAGTGAGATTTACGCTCATGATAATAGCAAAATGCACTGGATGGACACCCAAATCGACAAAGATAGGCCCTAGGATGGGGCCAAGTATAATTATTGCAGGACCGGCGTCCAAAAACATGCCAACCATGAATAAAAGAACATTGATCAAGAACAAAAGTACCAACGGTTGATTTGACAACTCAAGTACGAAATCTGCCATTATTTGTGGGGCATGCGCGAGACTGACAACGGTTTTGAATGCCATGGCAGCGCCTACGAGCAAAAGTATGACTGCTGAAGATAATGATGCCCTTGCGAGTACAACTGCAAGATCAGATCTTTTAAGTGTCCGCAGTACAAATATACCAATCAAAACAGCATATGCCACAGCAACGGCGGCGGCCTCTGTGGGTGTGAAGATGCCA
>CACPHA010000102.1 GCA_902633655.1 Paracoccaceae bacterium | reverse complement strand
ATAAAATTATCGGTGCGCACAATGTGCGGGATTTAGGTGGCTATAAAACAAAAGACGGAAAAGTTACCAAGACTGGTAGATTTGTTCGAAGCGATAGCCTGCACAGGGTCCACGAGAGTGGGGTTAGCTGCTTGCTTGAGAAAAACCTAACGACGGTAATTGACCTTAGAACTAAAAAGGAACTGGAAGAAGAGCCAAACTTACTAGCTGAACTTCAGGGCGTTAATTTCTTAAACTTCCCGCTGCTAGAGGACTTGTCTCCCCAATTCCTTGGAACAGTTGCCGTTTCTTCAGGGTCAGAAGATCCACTTCTATCTTTTTACCTCTCTGCACTACACAAACGGCAAACCGCAATCAGAGAGATTTTTTTAGCAATGTCGGCAGCAGCTCCTGGACTAATCCTTTTTAATTGCACCGCTGGAAAAGATAGAACAGGAATAATCTCAGCGCTTCTGTTAAGTTTAGCTAACGTCTCAACGTCAGATATTATAAAAAACTACACTGAAAGCGAGATAGCAATAACAAAGTTAGTCGATGAGTTTTTAGAAAAATCCCGACAGCGGGGTGGAGACACTGCTTCGTACGCTCGCATGCTAAAATGTCCCGCTGAAACGATGGAGACCGCTTTATTGAGTGTCGTAGACGGCTATGGTGATACATACAATTATTTAAAACATGCAGGACTAACAGACGAAAATTTAACAAAACTATCCGAACGATTGACGGAATGAAGATTTGTCCAGTAAGAGTGAGGTAATTCGTTCGACTTCGTTACTTGTGCCAATACCAGATAATTTAATATGCCACGACTGACGTTTAAGAGTTATTGATAGCACCTTGTCAAAAAATCCAAAATCAACGTATATACGCAGTTTAAGCCTAGGTTGGTTGAGATTTTTAGTCATAAAAACACAGCCTAAGAAAAATATTATTCAAAAGATAAACCTCATACCCTAGGGGAACCTTTAACAAGTAGCGAATAGGCGATACCTCCATATCCTTATAATTTTATTGATTTGCCATTAATGCAGTTTTAGTTAGTTGGCATAACTATTACATAAATTTTTATAATTTTTTTATGAACCTCTTTCGTAAAAAATTTCCCTTGACTCAACTACAATCTAATTGAACCATCTAGTGCACATTGTTTAACGAAGGGTCCTTAACTAAATGACAAGAATAACAGAATTAAAAGTTGGTAAAGTTAAGGTAACTGCGCTTAAAGATGGTGAACACTCTCTTCCAGCCGAAGTTTTATTGAACCTTTCTAAAGTGGACAGAGGAACGATAGAATCTGATGAAAAAAACAGCCTTTCATTATCAAATATAAACGCCTATTTGGTTCAAAGTGGCGAAAAAAACTTACTCATTGATGCAGGGTGTAGGGATTTATTTGGACCCACTTGCGGTTATTTATGCGAGGCTCTCGAAGAAGCCGGACTAAAACCAAAAGATATAACCGATGTGTTCTTAACACACCTTCATCCCGATCATATGGCTGGAGTAATTGACACAGGAGGGACTTCGGTTTTCAAAAACGCTATCCTGAAGGTAATGGAAGTCGAATATGATTTCTGGAGAGCCGGAAATTTTGAAGCCGTTGAAGTAAATGGTGCAGACTGGGCGAGTTTGGCAAAATCAGTTATCGCGTCATACAGTGATCGGCTAGAAATACTCCAGAGGGATAGCGAAGTCATAAGTGGCGTCAGTGTAATCTCTATACCTGGACATACGCCAGGTCATGCAGGTTTCAGAGTGGATGATGGCGAACAAAGTCTTATCCATTTGGGAGATATCATCCATGTGCCAAATCTGCAGTTGTTCGATGTTAATATCTCAACAGTGTTTGATATTGATAGTGAAATCGCCCTCAAATCACGCAAGGAGATGTTGGATATGGCAAGTACTGACAAAATACTTTGCACCAGCGGACATATGTTGAGCCCAAAGTTTGGTCACATAGAGAAGGTTGGCTCAAATTACGCAGTAGTCTGAATAAGACAACAACCCCTAAATCCGTAGTATATTTTGGGTCATTGAGTGGCGTGAAATATTCCAATTCTGGCTCACCAAACCCACTTCAAATTAAATGACATAGTGATTATCTCTATGATATGGTAAGTTATTTTATTATGAAGGGAATTTACTAATGATAGAGAGACTTATTTTCGATTTTATAGATTTCGTAATTTCTCCTGCTTTTGTATTATTAATTTTAATAATTGTAGCGCTTAGAAAGGCAATTAAGTTTGTGCCGCAAAACAGAGCGTACGTTGTACAAAGGTTTGGAAAATTCAAAGTTGTTTTGGAAGCTGGATTGAATTTCATAGTCCCATTTATTGATCAAGTAGCAGCAGATAGATCCTTAAAAGAACAAGCGGCAGATATTCCAGAACAAAGTGCAATTACAAAAGATAACATCTCATTGTCGGTAGATGGAGTTTTATATTTTCGAGTAATTGATCCCGTAAAAGCAACGTATGGCGTAGATGATTACGTTTTCGCAGTTACTCAGTTGGCCCAAACTACGATGCGTTCCGAGCTAGGAAAAATGGAACTCGATAAAACATTTGAAGAACGAGATCTGCTAAACACAAATATAGTCTCAGCTATTAATGAGGCAGCTGCTCCTTGGGGAATACAGGTAATGCGTTACGAGATTAAAGATATCGTTCCACCATCTTCTGTAATGCAAGCTATGGAAGCACAAATGAAAGCTGAACGTGTGAAACGAGCTCAAATTTTAGAATCAGAGGGAGACCGCCAAGCAAAAATAAACCGATCTGAGGGCGAAAAAGCATCGGTTGTACTGGCTGCAGAGGCTGACAAGGAGGAGCAAATTCTTAAAGCTCAAGGAGAGGCAGCTGCATTGGTGGCAGTAGCAGAGGCACAAGCAAAAGCTCTATTCAAAGTTGGTGAAGCCGCAAACACGGATGATGGGCAAAAGGCAGTACAATTGGAACTTGCATCTAAGGCCATTCAAGCCAAAGAAAAGATTGCTAGGGACTCTACCATAGTCCTGCTACCAGACGGCGCTAGTGAAGCGAGCACCATAGTGGCACAAGCTACATCAATTATTGGCAAGTTGACCGCCAAGAACCCTGCAGGACCAAGCAAACCAGAAAACGTTTCTGAGGAAAAGGCTGAAGGTCCCTGGGATAGTAATATTAAGAAGTGAGAGAATAAAAAATTGGTTTTTTTATGAACGTATATGATTTTGTTTCTATTCAAGAAGGCCTGTTAATTATAGGTGTTTTGCTACTCGTAGTGGAAGTCGTATTCTTCGGATTTGCCACCTTTTTTCTTTTATTCATAGGTTTATCCTGCTTGATTAGTGGACTGTTAATGTCCGCGTCTATCATACCGGAAAATACTGTTTCAGCACTTTCCTTCGTTTCAATATTTTCAGTTATAATATCTCTTGGTTTATGGAAACAGCTAAAGAAGTTGCAAACTTCCGAGGGTAATAATGAAATAGAAGTCGGCCTTGTCGGACATAAATTTCAGTTGACCGCTAATCTGGGGCCAAACAAGCAATTAAATTATAAGTACTCTGGAGTTGATTGGATTGTAAAAAGTTCAGAAGAAATTGGGGCTGGGCAAACCGTTAAAGTGATTGAATTAGAGGTAGGCGTTCTGAGGGTAACAAAAGATAACCCGTAATTCGTCCGCTATCTGCTGTTTTATCTTGCTGTCCAATATTAACCAAATAATTCATTGTGAAAGCCCTTCTGAGCAACACACTTTAATTATTAACCCACCCCATACTCTCGTAGCATATTCTTATTCGTTTCCAGCGTTATGTATCTCAGACACACCTAGCCGGCTAAATGTGGACTTAAGGATGAGTGCTAAGGCTTTTTACTAACTGTTTCTTGCTAATTTACCTCCTTCCAGTAAAGTACTAAGATACGCGTGATATCATTAAAGATCTAAGTATATCATCCAAATTGGGATCAGTATTACGTGCACGCCAACACAAACTGCAAGCATTAAACCGACTGTTATCAGTTGAGGGTTTTTCTTTATTTTTCGGCGGATATTCTTATACACAAGTTTACCAATCTAGTGAAAACCGAATAACAAATAAGTAAATTATTCAAAGATATTTCTTTAATATTCATCTTTGGTAGTAAAGAGGTAGTTGTAACACCTGATAATTCTGAATATGCTCGCGAGAGTTAAGACTTAAAGATTTCTAAATGAAAAATAATACTAAGTGACATGACTTAGGTGGTGATAATAAATCCTAATGAAAAACATAAAGTCCCGTCTTCCGATAATTTTTTTGGAATAGACTAAACCAACATCATCATAAGCCAAGTGATTTCAAAAAGAGCTAAACTTTGAATTTTTTGGTCATAATTTAGATGTAAAGTTTAATAATTTAATTATATTTCTTAAAACCTTAAAAATTGCTCAACGCAGTCAACTTATGATCATTCATAATATATTCTGTAGAATATTCTGCTTTAGGAAATTATTAAACCAGAGATTTTTTGGGGTGATCTTAACGGTAGAATACTAAGTTCTCACAAAAAATTGAAGATCTTTTTTTCAAATCCCAATAACTTTCTTTACCGACATAATTTGGTCGTAGAGTGATAGCTTCATAAAAAATAAATGCTATTTTCAAGAGAGATACACATTTCTGGGATGTAATAATCTTGAGACAAGATTCCGCTCAACTGGCGGTAACATTTGTTTTAACTGCGTGGATATGCATTTCTCTGAACGATATGGTCATGAAATTCTTGTCTGATAGCTATTCATTGCACCAATTGGTCCTAATTCGTTCAACAGTTGGCCTGTTCCTATGTTTGCTAATAGTGCAATTCGAGGGTAGCTGGCGTGTTCTTAAAATTGATAAAAAGCTCCTACTGATTTTCCGTTGTCTGATGATGGTTACAACGAACTTACTATATTTTACTGCTTTAGTTATGTTACCTTTGGCAGATGCCACAGCCTTGTTCTTTGTCGCACCAATATTTATTTCAATCCTCTCCAGCATACTTCTAAAGGAGACTATTGGGAAAAGAAGAATTACCGCAATTATAGTGGGATTAGCCGGCATAATAATTGTAATGCGGCCCCTTAGTGCTGCGACAAACAATATCCATTTTCTAATTTTCTTTTTGCCAGTAGCTGCCGCTTTCTGCTACGCCTTATCCCAAGTAACGGCCAGGAAACTTGGAGCTACTGCCAGAGCGTCTGCGATGTCTTTTTATCTGCACCTAACGTTCATACTAGTCAGTATAGTTTTTGGGGTAACCATTGGGGATGGAAAATACGTAAGTATCTCTAGTAACCCAAGCTTAGTATTTCTTTTTAGGCCGTGGGAATGGCCTTCACTTATGGATTGGCCCTTATTAATTTTTCTTGGCGTATTGTCAGGTGTCGTCTCATACTGCGTCACTAAAGCTTATGTTTTAGCTGAAGCTTCATTTGTAGCGCCTTTTGAATATATAGCGGTGCCGTTAGCGACTCTTTGGGGGTGGTTAGTCTTTGGGTATTTGCCTGATTTTTGGACCACTTCAGGAATTTTAGTGATAATCTTTTCCGGCCTCTATATTTATCGCAGAGAAGTAGTAAAATCGAAATCAAGCAACTGAAAAAAAGCCATACTATTTTGCATGATGCTAAAATATCCTCCACCTTTGTTGAGCAAAACTCGAGCTCTTCCTCACTTTGCTTAAAGTCAGGATTAAAAGCTCTTTTGACGGCGTACGTATCTTTTAAAGTCGCGCAAAAATAACTTATTTCTAGTACCGTAATACCAAGCCCAGCCTGTGTGAAAATTACTGCTCGGAAAAGTACTACCGTTCCTACCAAAAGAAAAAAAGATCACAGTTATGCGTAGATTTTACCCTGAAAATCTTATTCCGGCTTACTGAAATAGGATATAATTATCGAAACGATAATGCATGCTGAAAACAGGTATGTTCCATATAAAATTTCGATTTTACCAACGCTCAAGCCTTTAATTAAAATGCAAGTAAATGCAATTATGAAAACATCGGCCATAGCCAACTTTCCAATGAATTGAATAACAGACTTTACTTGTTCAGAAAGAAGCGTGAACTGGATTAGCGATAAGCCAATTGTTTTTACCAAAGGTGCGAAAAGTGCGAAAAATGTAACTATCAACGCCAGATATTTATCTTCGGACCAAAGTGTTTGGATAGCCGAAATTATTGTCACCTCAGTTAAGCCGAATAAATCTGGAAGCTTTAGTCCCAGTATTTCAATAGATATTTCAACTTTTTCGAATAATCCAACTTCCATTAGTGGGACAAACCACGAAATTGGGAAGGCTATAATGAGTACCAAGTTACATACTTTTAAAATTTTTTGCACTTCACACTCCTAGAATGATTTTTCTTTTTTTACTTGGTTTTCAACCGTACAAAAATCTTGGGATTAATTGTAATAACCGCAACCCCAGTCAGAATGAAAATCCCGCCATAAAACTTTTCTACTGTCAGATACTCTCCCAAAAATACAGTCCCTCCAATTACTGAGAAGACAGGAAGTAATAGGAGAAATGGAGCTACAAGACCAACATCATGCCGCCTGATTAGTGTATTCCAAAGAAAATAACCGAAGCATGTCATAATTAAGCCTAAATATAAAACTGCCCACCAAACAATTGGATCGGCGTTTGCTATAACTTCAAAGTGCCCTGTTTCAAAAATAGCTGACATAAAGAATAGCTGTGGAGCTGCAAATACTGCGACCCACGCAGTGACTTGTAATCCGGCTATATCTTTCAGTCTTCGAACCATTATTTGGCCTAATGCCCAGGCAAAACAGCCGCCTACAACCATGAGAACAGATATTATGCTACCACTCAGTTCATCCTGCTGGCTCATCACGGTTACTCCAAAGAAGGAAATGCCAATTCCAATCCATTTTCGAAAACCGGGTGTTTCCTTTAAAACGATTGCCCCTAGTATAACCAAAAACGGTACTTCCAATTGTACAATAAGAGCGGCCAGCCCAGCTTCTAATCCCTTTAATCCCGTGAAAGTGAGACTGTATTGTATGGCAGCCGCTACAATTGCTATCAGAAACAGGTTCTTCAAACTGTCTTTAGGTATAGGCACAAACCAAACGAGGACTGCTGCAGTCAGTGCAAATCGAAATGCCATCAAGAGGATTGGTGGAAAGTGATTAATTGCACCCTTTGCAAACACAAAACCCATGCCCCAGACCAAAGGCACTGTTA
>CACPHA010000101.1 GCA_902633655.1 Paracoccaceae bacterium | reverse complement strand
TCAATACAACCTTGCTTTGATGTATGTCGAGGGTAAGGGCATTTCTCAGGATGATAAAGAGGCGGTAAGGTTGTATACGCTTGCTGCTGAACAAGGCGATGCTTGGGCGCAATACAACCTTGGTGTGATGTATGACGAAGGAGAAGGAGTTCCTCAGGATGATAAAGAGGCCGTAAAATGGTACAGGCTAGCTGCTGAACAAGGTGTAGCTATGGCGCAATTAAACCTTGGTGTGATGTATTACAATGGCCGAGGCGTTCTTGCCGATTATGTTATAGCGCACATGTGGTACGATATTGCCGATGTTAATGGAAATGAAAAAGGCGCTGGAAACAGAGAAGATATAGCAAAAGAGATGACGCCGGAAGGCATTTCAAAGGCTGAGGCCATGGCTACAGTTTGCATGATCAGCAATTATAAGAAATGTAGATATTAACCCCACCCGCCACAAAAGGGTCAAGACGAGTGGGGCTTTCGTTAAATAAGTCAAAACAGCTACTCCAAGGCCTCATCTAAGCGCATCTTGGCATACCTAGCTTGTTCCTGTTGTCTGATAATGCGTTGAACTTCTTCTGGTTTTGATAGTTCGTTTGCTGCACGTTTGGCGGCTTTAAATGCTGCATCTGTTGCGCTTTCGATTTGCCAATACTCACTCATTGCGGCGCTAGGTTCGGGTGCGGCTGCTTTTGTGTAGCTGTCCCATAAGCGGTTTGCATGGTCTTTAGAGAGGCCTGTAGCTGCTTTGGGAGCCTCTAGGATAGCAGCTAATGAATGCCCGTCTTGTTCAGCTAATAACTAATTTAAGAAATTCACCTGATCTGTTGATTTCATTGAAATAAATCGGTTTAAATAGCGTCCCAAAAATGTGGATTTGGAATAAGATTGGCTTTGCGGCTTGGATCAAGATGAAGTCAATAGCTTCGGATTATAGGATAAAATAGTTTTGTCGAACTTATTGCATCTAATAACAGGCACAGGCGCGCCATTGAGCGTGAAAGGAAAAGGAAGTATTGGTCCGCAATTGGAGGACAACTATACGTGGACCACAAGAGATCCAACATTGGCTCTTGAGAGTAGGATAATCATATTGGCCTAGTAGGAAGGGAACCAAATGATTGCGTTGCCTACCAAATAACCCAGAAATAAAAGATTTCTAATTCGTTTGTTGATTAAATTTATTTGACTACCATAACTTGTAGGAAAATTTTCATTCAGTGATTTTAAAGCGAGCGTCACTACAACACACATTAAGCAAACGAAAAAGGAAAGAGCTAGAAATAAATCAGTTGACGTTAGATAAGAAAGAACAGGTAAATTGTCACCAGCTATAAATGTATAGGCTACTACGGTGAGAAGCAGGGTAACTGCCAATCCAAGGCGCGGATCATAATCTTCTGTCGCTGGATTCAAGGAAAATGAGGATAGAGAAAGGAGAACCATAAAAAATACAGGGCCCATCACCTTAAGTAGATAAAATGTTGGTATTCGCTCCAATGACACATTTATGTTAAAAGTAGAATAATCGCTTTCCCAATCGGCACTTCTGAAATCGGTTGTAGTTGATGAGCCAGAAGTTTGGATCATTCGCCAATCAGAGAAAGACAGACTTTTTGTCCAGTCCTCCGCAGGATCTACCCCTAAAAGTATAATCGAACCTTCGTCTGCATCTGGAACCAGAGAAATTCTTAACGTTTGCTGGTCGAAAGGAAAATTTTTGAAATCTAAGTCTGCGGAAAAAATGCCCTGAATTCTTCTTTCGTGTTCGATATAACCATCAGAATTCACAGTAAAAATATTATATGTGTCTTGTTCAACACTGATTTGATTTATAAAATCCAAGCCAGGGGTCCATATATGCTCCCCGGCTATTCGGCCGTCAATTTTACAAGAGTAATTGGTTGAATCTTCGAAAAAAATTTCAGCTAAACCTTCATGCATCCAAGTCGCGGTAAGGTAAAAATCAGCAGTAAACTGATATTCATCTCCATTTATCGGACCAAGCTTCACGAATGAAGGTTGCAATTCTATTTCTATGGGGTCCCCGAAATTATCAGGCAACGATAGTGCTACTTCTTTGTCATAAATTGCATCGAGATCACATTTTTTAGCAATAGCGCTATTTGCCGTAAGCGCTAATCCGGCCACTAAAAAGATTTTAATAAAAAGCCGAATAAAAATCTCCATAACAAACCGCCCCTCTTTTTATTGACGCTACATACGAAATTTTTCATAGGCATTGCGTTAAGCACCCTAAATCATGAGAGCAGCAAATAAGAACTACTGTTTCGTGTCAATCCCAAACAAGATGAAATTTGGATGACATAAACAAATTAAGGCTAGCCTGTTTCATTTAAATTTATTACCTTTTTAGACGAGTATTTGTGAGATTAACCATATTAAATTCAATTGGAAAATTAATGAAAAAACTATTATCACTGATTTTCGGAGTACTCGCTTTGTCGGTCGTACCCGTGCTTCTTTTCTCTTCAGAGCTTTCAACTTGTCCTGAAAGTGGACCTAAAAACAATTGTCTGGGTACTTGGGAAAGTGATGGCAGCAAATATGTAGGAGAGTACCAGAATGACTCATGGAGTGGAAAGGGCATACTAACCTATGATGGGGTTCTTCACTACGAAGGTGAATTTAAAGATGGTTTATTTAATGGTTTAGGAAAACTGAAGCTCGAAAACGGCGAAACTCATGTTGGTGAATTTAAAGACAATATGAGAAACGGACCAGGCATCACAAACTTTTCTGACGGTTCAGTATATGAAGGTGAATACCAACGCAATCGTAAGCATGGATTGGGTACCATGACTTGGGCTGATGGAGTAACCTATTCCGGTCATTGGAAAGAAGATAATTTTGAGGGCCAAGGTACATATACATTTACAGACGGCTGGCAGTATTCCGGTGATTGGCGTTATTTTGAAACCTACGGAAACAGTATCCCTCATGGCGAAGGTAAGGTAAACTATGGAGAAGGAAAAAAAACATACTCAGGAAGTTGGTCATATGGCCAATATGATGGTGCAGGAACAGAAATTTACCCTGATGGCAGCAAGTATGTAGGAAACTGGAAAAATGGTTTAAAGTGTGGTGAAGGTTCTCAATTCGATGCAGACGGTTTCGCAGAAATAGGAATTTGGGTTGATGGAGATTTGGACACACCGTTTTCAGAGAAGTGTCCTTCTAATGGGACATTTGACAATTGCTATGGTGAAAAAAAGTTTGGTAATCAAGAAAGATACGTAGGACAATTTGTTAATGATCTCTTTGATGGGTATGGGACATATTACCATGAACGTGGCGAAATTTTTAAAGGAACATGGAAAAATGGAAAGAAACACGGAACAGGTACTCAAATTTCTAATGATGGAGAAAAGTCAGAGGGAATATGGATAAACGATGTCTTCTGGATTGATATCAAGCATGATTTAAAAAGCGCTAATTCAAAGTTACCTAAATGTTCTTCATCATATTTGCATCAGTGCGTTGGAATTTACGATATGTCCGGCGGAAAATATATTGGTGAGTGGCAACATAACAGAAAGCATGGCCGGGGTACGTATCGATTCATTGATGGTACCGCAGTACACGCTGTCTTTGAAGATGGAAACCGAGTAGGAAAGGGTGTTTTCACATATGGAAGGGGAAACCGATGCGGGAAAGTCGACCTCGAGACCGGTTCTTCTCCTTATTTTTCGGACAATGAGTATGAAGAGGAATTCAAGTGGTGTTTCGAGCATCACACAACCGGTGAATATTTATGTGAAGAATTCCAATATCTTGGAAGTAATTGGGCGCCAGATGGCCGTCGCAATAGTGGGGAATTTAAGTTCTTCAATGGCGATAGATACATCGGTGAATGGATTCTTTTTAACAAATTGGAAATCTTGGAACGCGGTCAATATGATGTCACAAATATAGATAAAGTTGCCACTCCAAGCGGTAATGTGGAAGCAGCCCAGTTGTACGGAAGGATGCATGGAGCTGGGATCTTTAGTACTTCGACTGGTGAAGTATTTGAAGGCATTTTTGAAAAGGGAGAACAGCATGGAAAGGGCTCCTTCATTTATGCCAATGGGGATAAGTATGTTGGTTTATGGCAGAACAACAAAAGGTCTGGAATTGGTACTACAACTTATGCGAACGGTATAAAATTCAAAGGCCATTACGAAAATGATTTACGGCATGGAGAGGGCACTCTTGATTTACCCAATGGCATTTCAAAAGGCGGCATTTGGCAGGAAGATTACTTTGTATTCCCTTCCAGAATTCAAATCAATTTATCATTAAGCAAACAGGAAGTGGCGTCGGAAGTGGATATAAAACACCCGGTCGATGCCCAGCTCTTAAATAAGTCAAATTTGATGAAGTGTGCCGTTGGTAAAAGGTTTGATCAGTGCTTTGGAACTCACGCATGGCCGGATGGAACTACATACATTGGAGAATGGAAACGTAATAAATCTGATGGTATTGGGCAGCTTTTCTATCCTGATGGAAGAAGATACTTGGGTGAATTTAAAAATGGTAAACTAAATGGAGAAGGTAAATACACTTGGGCTTTAGGATATGAATACGAAGGGATTTGGCGAAATAATGTTAAAACAGGCTTGGGAAAATTAATCTATTCGGATGGGCGCGAATACCAAGGTGCTTGGAAGAATGATAAGTGGCACGGAAAAGGCACTTTATCATTTCCTGATGGCACCAAGATATTGGGTCTTTGGAGTGAAGGCGATATGAGATCTGGTGAAGAAATATTTGCCAGCTCCGATTCTGAATCAAGCGGAAGTGATGAATTAAAAATTTCGGATTGGCCAAAGGGAGAGCATGAAATTGGTTGGATGGACACTGATGGGTCTATTTTTAAGTCCAATATTACTTTCTATGACGAAGTATTGCCAGATGGTACAATTGGTTTCTACGGGTATAATTCTCGAGATCGAATTGTGGGCAAATATTCTGAAGATCAAACAGTATTTGAAGGATATTGGGTCAGTGATGAAGGTGAAGAGCAATGCTCATCAAGCATGAGCGGTAGTCAATTTTATGGTCGTATTTGGATCACCTTAGAGAATGAAAAGCAATTTGTTGGGCTATTCAGTGAATGTGATGCAATTCCCGAATTAGTTTTGCAACAGGATTGGTATCTACAAAGCATATACACAGACTTTCCTTGGGTAAAAACAAATCTACCATTGTGTCCGAAATCAGGCTTCTATGATAATTGCTTTGGAGCGAGACAATATGGAGACGGCGCAGATCCACAGCAATACATAGGTGAGTTTCAAGGTGATCTACGACATGGGTTAGGTCGACTTATGAAACCCAATCTATCCGTTTTTATTGGAGACTGGAAAAACGATAGAGCAACAGGGTTTGGGCATGAAATTTACACCCACGCAATTAAAAGAGACCAGGAATATATTGGTGAATTCAAAAACGGCCTTTTGCACGGTTTCGGGACATTAATCTTTGGAAAAAAACAGTTTTACTCAGGAGATTTCAAGGATGGTAAGTTTGATGGTTATGGTTCCACCGGCTTCTTTTGGAAAGACTATAGACATAAGAATTTAGAACAAAATAATTGGAAATATAATGGTGGCTATAAAGACGGGAAAATGCACGGAAAAGGCGTTTATGTAAATCTTGTTAGTGGTGAAAAGCAAGAAGGTATTTGGGAAGAAGGATCTCTCAAAGTGGCAAAAAGTGTTAAAATTGATGAGAGATCAAGAAATTTTGAGAAGAATTTAGTACTTCCAGATTGCCCAAAGCAAGGTTATCGGCACATCTGTTTCGGAAAATTTACCAAAGATGGAATAGAGGATTATTTGGGTGAGTTCAGGAAAGGTTTTTATAATGGTTTAGGCGAGCTTACTTTGGCGGATGGAAGTATCTATAGCGGTCAGTTCCTGAAAGACAAAAAACATGGGCAAGGGTTATTACAATCTGCTGATGGGACGATCCAGGAAGGGATTTGGAATGAGAATGATTTCATCCAGGCGAAAATAATACTACCAAATTGCAACGCCGAAAAAGACTTTGACGATTGTTTTGGTAGTTACAGTTGGCCGGACGGAAGCCATTATGTAGGTGATTTCAAGAAGAATAATTTTAATGGATATGGGATTTTTATATACTCTGATGGGAATAGATATGAAGGTGAGTGGAAAGATAATAAACGCGATGGCAAGGGAACATTTACCGATGCAAAAGGCAATACTTATGAGGGACTTTGGAAAGAAGGAAAACGACATGGTAACGGCTCCCTAAAATTCAAAGGTCCGGTAAAGTTCGCCCCAGATTATCAGGGCGAATGGCACAATGATGAAAGGCATGGGGTCGGGGTACTGACCTATTCGAGTGGAAAGGCTTATCGTGGAGACTTTAAAAACGATAAAAAGCATGGAGTAGGTAAAGAATCTGACTTCAGCGGCAACATTATTTTCGAAGGTTACTGGAATGATGGCAATCCAATTCAGGGTTACCAAGGTAAAGAATGTCCAGATGATCTATGGGTTGATGATCGACACAATTGTTGGGCAGAAGATTACGACCCAAATGTTGGAACGTACTTAGCAATGTATCAATACGGCAAAAGGAATGATTTGGACGGAAGACTAAAGTTTTTAAATGGTGACGAATATATTGGTGAATTTACAGATGGCAGTAGAACAGGATTTGGGACCCTGACTTCGGTCAGTGGTTATAAATATACTGGAAATTGGGTTAGGTCCAAAATGCATGGAAAGGGCATTATGATATTTGAAGATGGGACAAGCCTGGATGGGAATTGGATCAACGGAAAAGCAGAGGGATTAGGTACATTAACCTATAGTTCTGGAAAAATTTACATAGGGGAATTTAAGGCAGACAAGTTTTATGGAAAAGGTGAGATAAAATATGTTAATGGAAGTATTTATAAAGGCGACTTTATCGATGGTAGAAAAAGTGGCCGTGGTACCTTCACGTCAGAAGATGGCGACATATACACAGGAGGTTTTAAAAACGGTGAAAAACATGGAAAAGGCGAACTAATATTAATCTCAGGAGAGCGATATAAAGGCACTTGGCGAGCGGATAAAAAGCATGGCAAGGGTTCTCTATTTTATGCCAACGGCGACAAATACATTGGAGGTTGGAAAAATGATAAACGACATGGAAAGGGCGTCTTAACATTTGCCGATGGATCAGAAAAATTGGCGGGAAATTGGAAAGACAACGAGTTGCAAAAATAACTGGGAAGGCTAGTTTAGGCCAAAAGGCATAACATTAATAGTCTGAAGTAAAAAGTTCTATTCACCGGTAACTAATTGCTAGGTATATGATTTCTTCCAAAGCGTTACGATTCACAAATAAATTTTTGCATGGATCGCACTCTCGTAATTTGGTAAAATCCCCACTAATGTTACTGAAGCTATATTTGTAGTCAGTAGGTCTGTGTTTCGAGTCCGTGTGGGATCACAATTTCGG
>CACPHA010000100.1 GCA_902633655.1 Paracoccaceae bacterium | reverse complement strand
CGGAGAATATTCCCCAACTCGCACCTATTATGGTCACGGTGCTGATAAAAAAGCGAAGCGGAAGTAAGCTATGGGCAAAGATAAGAATTCTCGCCGTGTGGGAGATAATGAAGCAATTGCAAAGCTGCGAATGCTAAGAACCTCACCTCAAAAACTCAATCTTGTGGCTGCTACAATTCGTGGTAGACGGGTCGACAATGCACTCAATGTTTTAACGTTTTCGAAAAAGCGCATCGCGATTGACGTGCGTAAATGTTTGCAATCGGCCATCGCTAATGCTGAAAACAATCACAACCTTGATGTAGATGAGCTTGTGGTAACAGATGCGTATGTAGGGAAGAATGTTACACTGAAGCGTGGTCGCCCGCGTGCTCGTGGTCGGTTCGGTCGCATACTTAAACCTTTTTCAGAACTGACGATCAAAGTTCGTCAAGTAGAGGAGCAAGTCTGATGGGACAGAAGGTCAATCCAATTGGCATGCGTTTGCAGGTCAACCGAACCTGGGATAGCCGCTGGTATGCAGCTTCCAAGGATTATGGCGATCTTCTGCTTGAAGATTTACGAATGCGCGAGTTTATAAGTAAAGAGTGTGCACAGGCTGGTGTGGCACGTGTGATTATTGAACGTCCACACAAAAAATGCCGTGTTACGATCCATACGGCAAGACCAGGTGTCATTATTGGGAAAAAGGGCGCAGATATTGAAACACTTCGTAAACGGCTCGCTGGAATAACGGATTCTGAATTACATTTAAATATTGTAGAAGTTCGCAAACCGGAACTCGATGCTCAGTTGGTTGGTGAAAGCATTGCACAGCAGCTTGAGCGTCGCGTCTCTTTTCGCCGCGCAATGAAGCGCGCTGTGCAAAATTCAATGCGCATGGGCGCTTTAGGTATTCGGGTGAACGTAGCTGGCAGGCTAGGCGGTGCGGAGATCGCACGAACAGAATGGACACATGAAGGACGTGTTCCTTTACATACTCTCCGTGCGGATATTGATTATGCTAATGTTGAGGCTATAACACCGTATGGAATTATAGGGATTAAAGTTTGGATCTACAAGGGCGATATTATGGAACATGATCCTCAAGCCCGCGATCGAAAAGCACAAGAACTTCAGGATGGCCCAGCACCTCGTGGTGCAGTTGGACGTCGTTGAGAGGATTAACTAATGCTTCAACCTAAACGTACAAAATTCCGGAAAATGCACAAGGGGCGGATCAAAGGTTTTGCGAAGGGCGGGGCTAACTTGAATTTTGGCTCCTATGGATTGAAGGCCACCCAGCCAGAACGTGTTACAGCGCGCCAAATCGAGGCTGCTCGGCGAGCTATGACACGCCATATGAAACGTCAGGGGCGAGTATGGATACGTATTTTTCCTGATACACCTGTAACTTCGAAGCCAACGGAGGTGAGAATGGGTAAAGGTAAAGGCTCGGTTGATTTCTGGGCCTGTAAGGTGAAACCAGGTCGCGTGATGTTTGAAATAGACGGCGTAAATGATGAAATCGCTCGAGAAGCGCTCCGACTGGCTGCAATGAAACTACCAATAAAATCCCGGATCGTAATACGAGAAGATTGGTAATCAAAATTATTGCATTTGAGATCTGCATTGCGCCTTAAGTAGCATCAGTTCAAAATCGGAAGTTATCCCCACCGATAGTTGAAACTCACAGATATACGTGCTTTTGTGGACATATTTATCGGAACTTCGTGGCGTAGCCAACTTTCCCAGAGTAGTATATCCCCAACATTGGGTGTAACGTAGAAAAAAGGCTTCCGAATATCCCTCGCATTTTTTTTGCGTGGAGGAGAGGCCATCATTTGAGAAAGCCGAGGGTCCTCGAAGCGGATTGCACCAGCGTCATCCGGCATTGCGATATAGGTAGTCCCTGAGATCACGGATTGGGGGTGAATATGACTAGAGTGGCTCCCACCTTCGGGCAGAACATTGATCCAGAGGTTATCTAGTTTAATTTTTTTATCACCCAAGTTCCAATCTAGTTCCCGTGTAAATTCTGTTACATGAAATTCGAGCAATTGCTCTAACTCGGAAAATACAGGAAAACGCCAACCCAGATCGGAAAGAGAGGCGTAGCTGGTATAACCAGGATATGCGTTCTCGATGCACCAGTTTTGCCCAGCCTCATCGTCTTCTGCAATAGACCAGCAGGACTTTTCAACCTCACTTAGATTAATGTGGCCTTTTTCCGAAAGCGACCCGTGATATAGTGGGGTTGAAAATAGGTTTTTTGTATTGGCCATATGTCTTTTTATGAACTAACTGTAAATGTTACTAGTGTGTTTAGAAGTTCTTGCTAGACTCCGCGGCAAAATTTAGCGTAGTTGGGGGTTGCCTTTACTGGATCTCTAACCTAATACACAAATCTCTGTAAAGGCTCACGAATCAAAAAATCCATTTGACCACAGGGCTATAGGTTACCTTAAGGGCCTACCTGTGTATGAAAAGGCAATGACAAATGAACGCTGTTGAATTGCGTGACAAAACGCCTGACCAATTAGTTGAAGAGTTGGCAAGTTTAAAAAAAGAAGCGTTTAATTTACGCTTTCAACAGGCTACGGGACAACTTGAAAACACAGCTCGCATGCGGTCCGTGAAACGTGACACCGCTAGGGTAAAAACCGTGCTTAACGAAAAATCCACTGCGACAGAAAAGTAAGGACGTCGAAGTATGCCAAAACGAATCCTTCAGGGTGTTGTAACCAGCGATTTAAATGCGCAGACTATAACCGTTTCCGTGGAGCGCCGCTTTAAACACCCAGTTTTGCAAAAAACAATCCGTAAGTCTAAAAAGTATCGGGCTCACGATGAAAAAAATGCCTTTAAGATAGGTGATATGGTTCGCATCATCGAATGTGCTCCAAAATCGAAAACAAAGCGCTGGGAGGTTCTTGAGGTCTAAGGCCAAAAGAAATTCCGGTCAAATCGAAACCCTGGGGATATTTTTTAGAACCCCCCAAAGGTCGGGAGAAACCGTATGATCCAGATGCAGACCAATCTGGATGTTGCTGACAACTCTGGCGCACGCCGTGTTCAGTGCATCAAGGTGCTTGGTGGATCCAAGCGAAAATATGCCTCTGTGGGAGACATAATTGTTGTGTCTGTAAAGGAGGCAATTCCTCGGGGCCGTGTTAAAAAAGGTGACGTACGCCGCGCTGTAGTCGTGCGAACCGCAAAAGAAGTGCGCCGCCAAGACGGTACAGCCATTCGCTTTGATAGCAATGCGGCGGTGATCCTGAGTAATTCGGGTGAGCCCATCGGTACTCGCATTTTTGGTCCTGTTGTAAGAGAGTTGCGGGCCAAAAATTTTATGAAAATAATTTCGCTTGCTCCGGAGGTGCTCTAATGGCTGCGAAGCTGCGAAAAGGGGATAAAGTGATTGTTCGTGCGGGCAAGGATAAAGGTAAAGAGGGAGTTATCCTATCCGTTGACCCAAAATCGAAGAAAGCTGTCGTGGATGGCGTAAATATGGCGATACGCCATACGAAGCAAACGCAAAATTCGCAAGGGGGACGGATCCCCAAAGCGATGCCGATAGATCTTTCAAACCTGTCGGCTATTGACTCAAACGGTAAAGCAACACGAATTGGTTTTCGAATTCAAGATGGAGTAAAGGTGCGTGTCGCTAAAACAACAGGAGATGTGATAGATGCTTGATACAGCAGATTACATACCACGTCTGCGCGCAGCTTATGATCAAAACATTCGGCCAGCGCTGAAAGAAGAGTTTAGCTACAAAAATGACATGCAGATTCCACGTGTTGAAAAAATTGTTCTCAACATCGGCGCTGGGCGTGAAACTGTTAAGGACAGTAAGAAAGCAAAATCAGCCCAGGAAGATCTGACAACCATTGCTGGTCAGCGTGCCATTGTAACTCGTGCAAAAAAATCGATAGCTGGTTTTCGGGTGCGCGAAGATATGCCACTCGGAGCTAAGGTGACTTTGAGAGGGAGTAGAATGTATGAGTTTCTGGATCGCTTGATTACCGTTGCGATGCCACGAATTCGTGACTTCCGTGGCGTTTCTGGTAAAAGTTTTGATGGTCGTGGAAATTACGCATTTGGAATTAAAGAGCATATTGTTTTCCCAGAGATTGATTTTGATAAGGTAGATGAAGTTTGGGGACTAGATGTTGTTATTACCACCACTGCAAAGACGGACGCGGAAGCCAGGGCACTGTTGAAGTCTTTGAATATGCCTTTCAATAGCTGATCTGCGGAGAGGATTAAGACATGGCTAAAAAAGCAATGATAGAGCGTGAAAAAAAGCGTCAGAAATTGGTAGAAAAATACGCTACCAAGCGTGCTGAGCTTAAAGAAATAGCTAAAGACCAATCTCTCCCGATGGAGGAGCGTTTCAAGGCGCGATTGAAGCTGGCGAAACTGCCGCGGAATAGTGCTGCAAACAGAATACACAACCGTTGTCAATTGACCGGCCGTCCGCATGCATACTACCGCAAGCTTAAAGTCTCACGGATTGCGCTGCGTGAACTTGGATCAAGCGGGCAACTGCCTGGCATGGTCAAATCAAGCTGGTGAGAGGCGAAAAACATGAATGATCCTATCGGTGATATGTTGACCCGTATAAGAAACGCACAAATGCGGGGTAAATCAGTTGTACATGTGCCTGCATCAAAATTGCGATGCTGGGTTTTGGATGTGCTAAAAGACGAGGGCTACATTCGTGGCTATGAAAAATCCTCCGGCGAAGCTGGCCATCCGGCTCTTGAGATTAGCCTAAAATACTATGAAGGTGATCCAGTGATCCGTGAGCTGAAGCGCGTATCAAAGCCGGGCCGCCGTGTCTATCTTGGGGTAAAAGATATTCCTCAGGTTCGTCAGGGACTTGGCATTTCGATTGTGTCAACACCTCAGGGTGTAATGTCGGACTCATCAGCACGCTCTGCCAATGTTGGCGGAGAAGTGCTCTGCACAGTTTTTTAAGGGGAGGGGCGCGAATGTCTCGAATCGGCAAAAAACCAGTCGGGCTGCCGTCAGGTGTAACAGCGTCTTTGTCAGGCCGGACTATTGAAGTCAAAGGGCCAAAAGGTACGCGCAGTTTTTCTGTATCAGATGATATTAGTATCACTGTGGAAGGAAGTCAGGTTGTGGTCGGCCCGCGTGGCAATTCAAAGCGAGCGCGTCAACAGTGGGGCATGTGTCGCACAATGATAGCAAATATCGTCACTGGTGTTTCCCAGGGCTTCAAGAAAGAATTGGAAATCAGTGGGGTGGGTTATCGTGCACAAATGCAAGGTAATGTTCTTAAACTTAACCTCGGCCTTTCGCATGACGTGGATTACAAAGCTCCTGATGGAATTATAATAACAGCGCCAAAGCAGACTGAGATTGTAGTCGAGGGAGTGGACAGACAGGCCGTTGGCCAGGTAGCAGCAGAAATTCGGGAGTGGCGTAAACCGGAGCCTTACAAAGGCAAAGGGATCCGTTATAAGGATGAATTTGTCTTCCGTAAGGAAGGCAAGAAAAAATAAGGACGCAAATTATGGCAAATAGCAAAAGACAACTGTTCTTGAAGCGCCGCCTGCGTGTTCGGAACAAACTTCGAAAAGTAAATGCGGGGCGCGTTCGTCTCACCGTTCATCGAAGTAACAAAAACATCAGTGCTCAGTTGATTGATGACGTTCTTGGTCACACGCTTGCATCAGCCTCATCGTTGGAAAAAGACTTGGGCTACGTTGGGAAGAATAATGCTGAGTCAGCATCAAAGGTCGGCGCGGTTCTGGCGGACAGGGCTAAAAAAGCTGGAGTTGCAGAATGTTATTTTGATCGTGGCGGATTTCTCTTTCATGGAGGCATCAAAGCATTGGCAGATGCGGTTCGTGAAGGCGGTTTGAAATTTTAAGGAGACGTAGAAATGGCTAGAGAACCAAATAATCGTGGAAGGCGCGAGCGCGATGAAGCGCCGGAGTTTGCCGACCGTCTCGTTTCGATAAACCGTGTTTCTAAAACTGTAAAAGGCGGTAAACGTTTTGGATTTGCAGCACTCGTAGTTGTGGGTGACCAAAAAGGGCGTGTAGGGTATGGAAAAGGTAAAGCTAAAGAAGTGCCTGAAGCGATCCGAAAAGCAACTGAACAAGCTAAACGAAATATGATACGTATTCCACTGCGTGAAGGCCGTACCCTGCATCATGATATTGAGGGTCGTCATGGCGCCGGCAAAGTCGTTATGCGTACAGCGCCAACTGGGACGGGTATAATTGCGGGCGGCCCCATGCGAGCCGTTTTTGAAATGCTTGGTGTACAGGACGTAGTGGCAAAATCCATAGGTTCACAAAATCCATACAATATGGTGCGTGCAACAATAGATGGACTGTCCAAAGAGGCAAGCCCTCGCATGGTGGCGCAAAGGCGCGGTAAAAAAGTTTCTGATATCTTGCGCCGGAATGATGCAACGGCCCCTGCAATTCAAGTCGCTGAAACCGTAGACGTATAGGGGATAGCACTATGGCAAAAACCATCGTTGTAAAACAAATAGGTTCACCCATTCGTCGCCCTGAAAAGCAGCGACAGACCTTAGTCGGACTGGGCCTTAACAAAATGCACAAGACCCGTGAGCTAGAAGACACACTTTCTATACGCGGTATGGTCAACAAAATCCCACACCTTGTAAAGATAATTGAAGAACGCGGATAAGCACCGGCACCTATTTTTTGGAATACATCTGACGTTGTCCTAAAGGCTTCTGTTTTGGAATTTTCTTTGTAAATTGATTGTCATTTTAGCTGGATTAGATGTCCATTCTCAAGTCAGCTGGAACTATTAAGCCAATGGAATTATAGGAAGATGATCCGTATAACTCTTGCAACGCTGTTTTGTTGAGTCTATACGCTCTCAGCGTGTTAGAACGAAAAGATTGACAACTTTAAAGCCGTGTTTGCCCTACTTGTCGCTTATGGGGTGCTTCCGGCAAAGGAGAAGCGGCATGAAATTGCATGAGCTGAATGATAATCAGGGTGCAACCCGAAAAAAGAAACGCGTTGGCCGCGGGCCAGGGTCAGGCAAAGGTAAAACAGCTGGGCGGGGAATAAAAGGTCAAAAATCAAGATCTGGAGTAGCTTTAAACGGATATGAAGGCGGGCAAATGCCGCTCTATCAGCGCCTCCCAAAGCGTGGATTTAAAAAGCCCAACCGTAAAAAATATTCTGTAATGAACCTTGGCTCAATTCAAAAATTTATAGATACTGGCAAGTTGGATGTCAAATCAGAGATAACGGAAGATGCGTTGGTTGCGAGTGGTCTTGTTCGCCGAAAAATGGACGGCATTCGCATATTGGCCAAAGGAAATATTACATCAAAAGTGGCCCTAAGCGTTACTGGCGCCTCAAAGTCAGCTATTGAAGCCGTTGAAAAATTAGACGGAACCCTGACCTTAGTTTCACCAAAGGCGGTGTCTGGGGAATAACGGCTTGTTTCATGGTCTTGTGCTGATTAAATAGACCATGACAGTTTTTCAAATGTCGCCGGAGCGGGAAAAAGCTCGTGGCGGCGTTTTAATGAAGAG
>CACPHA010000099.1 GCA_902633655.1 Paracoccaceae bacterium | reverse complement strand
GAATTCTATTCTAGTAGGGCTAACAATTTCGACACGTTCAACATAAGCCGATTTGCCCCAAACCGCCATGCCATCAACATATTCATACTGAACTAGTGAAGGCATGCACGCCCAATTAATATCGTTATCGGGGTGACCGCCTACATAGTAACCGGGGTCAAGACTATCAGGGTCTCTATTGAAACGCACCGTCAACTTCCCACCTGAAGCTGATACTGCAATTCCAGGGACTGATGCTGCAACGCTAAGTGCACTCCCATATGCTATTGATTGCAATATGGCTCTTCTAGATAGATTAAGGTTTTTCATTTTGTCCTCTCCTGATTTCATTTAATGCTGTATTAAACTCGTTTTTAGGTCCAATTAAAAATTTTGTAGGCCTAGACAGGTATGTCCAATATTTTTACCATAATATGCCTTGCAAATCAAATCGCATAATAGATTAATTACATTGCAAAGTTTTGAAATCACATAAGTAACTCATTTTGCGTAATAAAAAGTCAGTTGGAAACATGATTGTTATGAACGATCATCAGTCTGGGTTGCCTAGCGAATCATAATACTGGATGACTATTTGCGGCAATTAATTTCCGCGTGTACTCATTTTGTTGGGATTTAAAAATTTTTTCGGTTTCGTCAACCTCCAAAAAACTTCCCATGTACATTATCGATACGCGATCGCTAATATGTCTTACAACATTAAGATTGTGAGTTATCAGAAGGATAGCTACGCCGGTTTTATCCTGGACTTCAGCAAGCAGATTTAGAACCTCGCCTTGAATTGAGACATCAAGACCAGCAGTTGGTTCATCTGCAACTATGAGCTTTGGGCCTAACGCCATTGCTCGTGCAACGCCAATACGACGTGCTTGTCCGCCTGATAACTCATGGGGATACCGATCTAAAAATTCAGGTTTCAAACCTACCAAACTTAAAAGATGGATCGCCTCTTTTTTATAGTCGGACCTAGAAACGTTATGAATTTTAAAGGGCTCTATCAGCAAAGATAAGACTTTCATCCTCGGACTAAGGCTGCCAATAGGATCCTGAAACATGTATGCAATTTCTTGGCGATATTTTTTAAAATTGCTATGAGTTAAGTTAGTAAGCTCATTTCCCTCGAACTTAATTGAGCCAGAGGTTACTTTTTGTAATCCTATGATAGATCTGGCAATCGTAGTTTTTCCTGATCCACTCTCACCAACAAGTGCTAAAGTCTCACCACTATGTATCGATAATTGCACATCTTGTACTGCTTTAATTCGATACTTCAAACCACCTAGTATCCCTCCTAATAAAGGCCTTTTTTCAAAAGTTACATTCAATCCATTTATCTCAAGGATTGGGGCAATATCCTTATTTATTCTATCGGGTTTTCCGTTGAAGATTTTTATTGGTTCGTTAGGATCATCCCCCATAGTTGGCAATTGTCGTGTTTTTTGTCTTATCCACGCCGGATCACATCTTAAGAGTTTTCTCGTGTAAATGTGCTTTGGGTTTCCAAAAACATCTTTGACGTTTCCAAATTCTTTTATCTCACCATTATACATAACAATAACTTTATCACATAGACTAGCTACCACACCTAAATGGTGGGTTACGAAAAGCATCGTGCACCCGAGGTCACGCTGTAGATCTTTCAATAACTTTATAATTTCCTGTTCGAGAGTAGCATCAAGAGCCGTTGTTGCCTCATCGGCAATCAGAAGTTTCGGTTTCATCATGACCGCCATGGCAATACATACGCGCTGACGCTGACCACCAGATAACTCATGTGGATACATGTTAATTCGAGTCTCAGGGTCCGGAAGTCCAACTTTTCTAAGAGTTTCAACCGCATACCTCTTTTTTTCATTCGCACTTTTTGATGACCGATAAAGTATATCATTCATTTGTCTGCCTATCGACAAAACAGGGCTAAGAGATGTCATCGGATCTTGAAAAATTGTGGCAATTTCAGGACCCCGAAGTTTTCGCATTTCAATGCTTGGATCAGTTAAAAGGTCTCTACCCTCAAACTTTATTTCTCCAGATGTTATTTTTGCGTTTTTTGCTAATAATCCCAAAATGCTGTTGCTGATAGTTGACTTGCCGCACCCACTCTCGCCGACAACACCTAAAATAGAACCTTTCTCAACGGAAAAACTGACATTTTTCAAAGCATGAACCGTACCAAGCGGACTGCTGAATTTAACATTCAATTCTTCGATCTCTAAAAGCAATGATTTTGACAATAATTTAATCCCAAGGCTGATGTACCAATGATAAAGCGACAATACTGCAATCGGCAAACTAAATATTTAAAGTTTCACTTTTGCATAATTTAATTTTTTGAAATATTAACAATTTGCAGATTTTGTTGTATTTTTCGTGAGAAATGGTTTCAAGCAACATTACCGTTTTTATTTGAAGGGTAAAATAAAATGCCTCACTTGAATTTGAAAAATGCAAAAATTTGGTATGAGCAGTCAGGTAGTGGCCAAGATATTTTTTGGATCCCAGGTGGGGACAATGTAGCTTCAGATTGGTCTTATCAAACAAATTACTTCAAAGCAGCCCACCGAAACACCTCACTTGACCCTCGTGGCGCTGGGAAAACGGAAATTGGCGACCTGAAGGAATGGTCAATTAGTGATATGGCAAATGACTGCGCTGCCCTTATAAAAGAAGTTTGTAAGCCGCCAGTATATGTAATTGGAATATCAATGGGTGGTCTTATTGCTCTACAATTAGCCGTATCTCATCCTGAATTAGTGAAATCGTGCATCGCAATGGGGGCAGCTTCTCATTGCACCGGTTTCTCTAGAAGTTGGATGAAAGCAGAAATAGATTTTAGAAAAAGGGGTGGGACATTAACACCCGAATTCGCTCGGCATCATTACGGAGTTTTCATGTATCCACCGGAAGTAATAGATAACGACAAACTTTGGGATAGCCTTGTTCCATTTATTTCTGATAGTTATGGTGAACGTGAGAACCGCTTTTTAATTGGTCAGTGGCAGGCATGCGTTGACTTTGATATTTCAGCAGATTTACCGGAATGTGAGACGGATCTGCACTTTATTGGTTTCTCATTAGATATTCAGTGTCCACCAAGTTTGGTTCGGCGCTCAGCTCAGATTTCCAAACGGGCTGTCTATCATCATATTGATGGCTTAGGGCATTTATCACTAATGGGTCATAAACCTGATATTGTTAACAAAAAGATCTCAGAAATAATTGGATATAAAAAACTATAAAAACCTCCTTGTTATTAAATTTTTAGGAGTTTTATTAGCTCAAGCGCTGTAGAGGCAGAGTGGCGCATCTAAAGGATCCAAGTAGAGAATTGGGTTCTGAAAAGTCTACCAATTCTACTTTAATACCTTTTTTCTCAATAAGGCTTGCCAGTCTTTTGAAGGCTTTATGCATCACGATAACTTCAGGATTAATGACCAACACATTGATGGCCATGCTGTGTGCTTCTAGTCTGCTAACCTCAATCAAATTAAAACGTTTACTGAAATGATTTAAATCTTTTTTTTCAAATGCGTCTCTAAAAATCAGGGCATTTTTTTTTGGCAAGATCGTAAAACAGGTGTCCAAGTGCATTATACTACCACCCAGTTGGATCGGATAAATTGGCACGTAGTCGGCTAGTTCCTCTATTGCTTGATTTGAAGAGCGGTTACTGA
The DNA here is from genome assembly GCA_902633655.1 of Paracoccaceae bacterium. Taxonomy (GTDB): domain Bacteria; phylum Pseudomonadota; class Alphaproteobacteria; order Rhodobacterales; family Rhodobacteraceae; genus LFER01. The sequence goes on along the minus strand of CACPHA010000099.1, from coordinate 4,037 downwards.
CGCCAACATAAATGAAATCATTATCAATTACTACATCGCCGCCTTCTATTTTCCCTCGGGTTATTTCAATGATTTTTGATGGACTAAACTTCGAGATACTTTTTAACAATATGTCTATTTCACCAAAGCGATCACTTCTCTCACGAGCTCTCGAGAAATAAAGAGTATCATAAATAACGAAGGCGGTATCGCGAGTGTACATTTGCCATGGATGTTTTCTTGAAGGAGTTACAAATTGTAAATCAACATTATACCGTTGCAACAATTCGTAGAAATGTTCGAGCTCTAAATTTAGTTTTACTTTATTCCATTTTTGCATTTTAAATTTTTTAGCTTGCAACGGCTCATCCGTGAAACTGGAAAATTCTGGCACATAAGATGCTCTACAAAGAGACAAACATTTTAATGGGGAAATTTCATCAAAAATATGAAAGTCGTTCATTTTGAGCAGAACCTTTTAAAACATAAGTTTAAATTTTATCAAGAAACCAAATACTCACCTCAAGAAATTGTAGCACGAGTTAGAATTCACACAAATTTTTCAAAAAATCTATGACCCCATTGCTAGAAATTTTAAAACTCTCGAAAACAAATTGAATTTCCTTCATTTTAAACGGCCAGTGCCCTCACAAATTTGTTTATTAAGTCAGTAATCAAAATCGCAATCCTCAAAAATGCATATGCTTTACGGACATTAAAATATAATATTTACTTGGGCAACAAACTGCTTAGTGCAATTGATTTTTTCTTAGCGTGGCAAACTCTTTTATGAAAAATTTAATATTTCAGGCAAAAAAAATTATTACTATGAACACGTCGAACCCTTTCGCTACGCATGTGGCAGTACGTGGTGGTCGAATTCTAGATGTAGGAAATTTAGAACGCTTAAAAAATTGGGGACCGTTTGAGATAGAAAATAGGTTGTCTGAAAAAATTCTTATGCCAGGTCTAGTCGAAGGCCATGCACACTCCATGGAAGGCACATTTTGGCAAAAAACTTATTGCGGATATTATGATCGAATGGATCCAAATGGAGTTATTTGGCCTGGGCTTAAAACCCGTCAAGCAGTTGTTGAGCGTCTTATGGAGGCAGAGGCGCAAATGGGTGAGCCAGATAATCCTCTGTCGGGTTGGCAGCTAGACCCAATATATTTTGGTGACGAACGTTTAACCCGGGATGATTTAGACTGCGTATCCAAATACAGGCCAATTGGCATTATGCATGCTTCAGGTCATATACTAAATGTAAATACGAGGGCACTGGAAATAGCTGGGCTGTTGAAGCACGGGATTAACCACCCTGGAATTCCATTAGGTGATGACGGTTTGCCCACAGGAGAAATAAAAGGTCCTGAAGTTATGACAGCCGTTGGAGTTCATGTTGGTTTCGATGAATCACTAACAAACTGTGACGAACTAGGTCTACGAGATTTTGGAAAGCTATGTATCCGAACTGGCGTAACTACCATTACAGATTTGGCAGCCCAACTAACTAATGACAGTGTTGCAATGATGTTGCGAGTTACAGCTGAAGAATCCTTTCCCGTGCGGATTGTCGCCTTGCAGTATTTTATGGGTTTTTCACCTAAAGATCTTGTAACAAATGTTCTTTGTTTGAAAAAAAAATCAACAGATCGCTTGCGCCTTGGGGCTATCAAAGTAGTTGCGGATGGCTCAATACAAGGTTTCTCAGCGCGGATACGCTGGCCAGGGTATTATAATGGCGCACCAAACGGACTATGGTACATCACGCCAGAACAATTAGAAGATATTTTTACTCTATCGCTACAGTCAGGATTACAAGTGCATACGCATACAAATGGAGATCAGGCAACACAATTAGCTATAGAAAAGCTCGAAAAAGCATTGGAGAGCCATCCTATATTGGATCACCGCTTTACATTACAGCATTGTCAATTGGCAGACGCTGCACAATTTCGTAAAATGTCCAAACTTGGTATGTGCGTAAATCTTTTCGCCAATCATACATACTACTGGGGCGATCAACATTATAATATGACTGTTGGTCCTGAACGGGCAAAACGTATGAACGCGTGTCGAACTGCGCTCGATAATGCTGTTCCAATCGCAATCCACTCTGATGCCCCAGTTACCCCCCTGGGTCCACTATTTACTGCATGGTGTGCAATCAACAGACGTACCGCCAGTAATCGAATTCAGGGTGAACATGAACGCATCGATTTAAAAGAAGCCTTATATGCTATCACACTTGGTGCAGCGTATACTCTTCACTTGGACCATGAGGTTGGCTCCATTGAAAGTGGGAAGAAGGCAGACTTCACTGTTTTGGAAGATGATCCTTACGATGCGGGTCCAAACGGAATCAAAGATGTCAGGGTTTGGGGGACTGTCCAGGGTGGCAGGGTTTTTGCGGCCTCCGACTTATGACGAATTGCATTCCGATAACGGTAGTCGGAGGTTATCTGGGTGCTGGCAAGACAACATTAATCAATCACCTCTTACGTAATTCAGCGCAACGGCTAGCAGTTTTGGTAAATGAGTTTGGCGAGCTCTCCATAGACGAAGACCTGATAGAGGCTGAAGATGATGGATTGATCTCTATTTCTGGTGGTTGCATTTGTTGCTCTTTTGGAAATGACCTTACTAGAGCATTGATCAATATAAAAGATAGCCGTCCGAAATTTGACCATATAATGATTGAAGCCTCTGGTGTTGCAATACCGTCATCTGTCTCAAGTACCTTCCAGCTTTTAGGAGGGTTTGACAATCATGGTGTTCTGGTCATGGTGGATGCGGAAAAAATTATACGAAATTCAGAAAATGAGTATATCGGCGATACAATTGATCGTCAGATAGAGGATGCAGATTTCATTTTACTTAATAAGTCTGATCTCATTGATATCGAAGAACTAATAAAAGTTAAGCAATGGCTCATGAAGAAAAATACTAAAGCCATTGTTTTTCAGACAAAGAATGCGCAAATACCTGTAGATGTCGCGCTTGGCAGATTTGAACAAAAAAGCTGCGAAACCTCGGTTTTTGGACATGCCGATGACTTATTTGAAACAAGGGTTATCAAGAATAAAACTGTAGAGGATGCACATCACTTTGCAGAGACCTTGATAAGTTCATCTGACCGGTTGGTTCGTGCTAAGGGATTTTTCACAACAAAAGCCGGCCATACATATCTGCTTCAGGCGGTTGGCGAAAGGGTTGTATTGAAGAGTGTGAGCCACATGCCAAAGCTTGGAATAAGCTGCATCTTTATTAAGGATCGAAAAGGTATTTAAACTTTTTTTAGAAGATTACTCTATATCCCGTTAATATCAGTGCTCAAATAAGTTGGAACACCAGAGCAGTTTGTTTTTGATATAGCAAGCTACGTTGTTTAATTGTCTGTTTTTGATCTTTTTCCTGTCGTTCAGAATTTCTTTGTCACGACCTAAAAGACATCAACAGGTGTTATTTTGTTCAAACTTTCGTGGTATCGGTCGTTTTTGTAGTGATCGACAAGGGTACCGGAACGCTTCTCAAGTTCGTCTGGTAGATGGTAACTTTTCAGCAGCAGTCGGTTATTCATAGTTTGATAGCAGAACCAGAAACCCACTTTACTGAAGTCGGCAATTTGACCCCGAAGGCGCTGACGTTAGACAGCGACTACTACAATATGGAGCAACATCGGATGCTATTTTTCGGCGGCCGCTTTTAGAATGGGTTCTGTTGGTGGGCCGTTTTTCATTTCGCCTGTAGACAGATTTACCTCAGAATGTTATCACCATTGGACACTAATGAACATATAAAAATTGTTTTGCGCCGGACGTAATAACTGCTGGTAAATCCAGCAAGGAGGTCAGCGATGAATACGCATTATCAGGCAGTCGTAATCGGGGGCGGCGTTGTGGGTACATCGGTTCTCTATCACCTTGCAAAGATGGGATGGAAAGACGTTTGTTTGCTGGAGCGCTCTGTATTGACGGCTGGGTCTAGTTGGCATGCGGCGGGTGGGTTCCATGCCTTGAATGCGGACCCCAATATTGCCAGCCTGCAGGCCTATA
>CACPHA010000098.1 GCA_902633655.1 Paracoccaceae bacterium | reverse complement strand
GGTCACTTTGCCGCATACTTGATCTGAGAAACTGACCAACGCGTACAATTTATACTCGTGAAAAAATAAACCCAACTACAGGAAAAATTTATGTTTGAATTTACAAATGATGAAAATTCTTTGGACCAGGTTACTCGATATGAGATGGTATTGGGTCATTGCTTTGAAAAACTTGGCGTTACCGACAATCGTTGGCGTCACTCAGATGCTTTTACAGCTGCGATCGATTACGCACGGAAGAGTGGTTATTTGAACGCCAAAAATGAACTTACTGTTTTGGGGAACAATTTCGCTTCGATTAAGCAGTTTGAACTAAACGAAGCAGCTTGAGCTAAGCTGGTGAAAAAGAGATGTGATTGCGGGCGATCACCTACGTCATATTGCGTGGGGTGGCACTCCTTACCCCATGCCGAATGGCAGACGAAGAAACTTATTTCCGAGGCCATACTTCGCTCCGACCTGATTGAGCGAGAATATCAAGATTCAATTTTCCGTGATGATGATTAAAGGCGGATTAAAAATGCACAAAGTCATTTTCATAATGGTGCGGGTTTCCCCTGAAGGTTACCGAGGGTTTGTGTTTTATTAGTAACTTGCATAACCTCAAGCGGCAGGCAGTTTCCAGCACTATCGCTGTTTCTTGTCTTTTGATCTTCCATTCATTTATTAACGTAATAGCATAACCGCATGCCTACCTGCTGGATAATCCAATATTAATGGGCAACGATGGTTTGCCTTTCAAACTAGCTTCTAAGAGGTTTGGATTTCAGCATGACGACATCTTCCGTCAACATATAATCATCAAAGGGCTTAAACGGGAGACCGTTTGATTGTCGATGAATGATTAGGATTGGCCCGCTTTGCACTCGGCTTTCCAGGCGTGGCTTGATCCCTCGAATTTTGATCCAAAATGTAGCCAGAGGAAGCGTCTCGGAGTATTTAACTATAGAATATTCAGTTTTGCAACTTTTGGGCATTTTGGAAACCGCCTCATCATTGAGCTTCCAGAAACCACCGTTTTTGACGGCGTCTAATTCATTGCTGGCGTAGGGTAAATGATCCTACTCCCCATCGGCAGATCGTTTGCTGTTTCTTCCGTACACGTCTTGTTCCGGCCCAAGTGTGAGACTTTAAACAAACAATTTAGTTTAACATTTGGCGCCAAAGATATGCAGAAATTCAAACAAGTTATTGAATATCTAGCAATCAAACTAAGTTCGAGGTAACGGTGTTTTGAGGTCCATTAATAACTGATGCGCTTTTCATCTCAGCTTAGTTTGAAGGAAACACTGGCGGGCGGCTTAGGTCTAATAATGCTACTCGGCGTAATCTTTGATAGAAGCAACTACCAGTCTTCGATTGAGAGATTATCCGGCGAGCCTTTAGAAATAATAAAAAGCCATGTTACAACAAATATTTTCACCATAATCTGTCATGGTTATGCTGGATCCAGTGAAATGATGAGGCAACTAGCGTTTGATATTTCTAGTAGCGGTAGTAATGTAGTTCTTTTTGACTTCATTGGTCATGGCAAAAATAAAGAAATGCTAGTCAACAAACCCCAACAAATTCAAGGGACTACGAAACAGCTTGTGGAACAGCTGGAAGATGTGATCAATAAAATACATACTTTGTTTGGGAACGAAATTAAAATATTCTTAGTAGGTCATTCTATGGCTTCCGACATAGTAATTAGGGCATCAAAAAATAATCATATCTCCTCTGTTGTGGCCATATCCCCCTATTCAACGGCAATCTCCGAAAATTTTCCAAATGATCTATTGCTAATTTCAGGACAACTTGAAACACATCTCAGAGCATCTTCATTGGATCAGATAATTAAGATAAAACAAAACGCTACAGAAAACGAAACAGTTTTCAAAAAAGACTTCAGACGCAAAGCATCCTATATAAATAATACTGGGCATGTCAGTGTAATATACGCTCCGCAAACAGCAAAGGAAATTATCGATTGGTTAGGTTTGGCGCCAACTTATAGAACGATTGCTACCACACACATAATTTGGTTAATTTTTGCATCTTTTTTATTATTGCGCTTTTTAACAAAGCTCCTTGTAACAAAGGCAAAGAACATATGCGACCAGAATTTATCTTTGGTGAAGGCAACTACCGTTATGTCTTTCGCTTCTGCGGCGGGTATGATCTTTTCTGGGTTTCAGTTCAACCCATCGACTATCTTCGGATTTTATACTTTGTCATCTTTTTTTACCGTATTTAGCCTTGTAATAGTGCTGATCAACGCGTGGCAAAAATTAAAATTTAACTGGGAATTTGATTTTTGGAAGTTCTTGAAGCTACTTATATTGTTTTGTGGAATTTCCTTTTACGTGAACGCTTTTATTGGCTCTTTCCACTTACACAGCTACCGTTTCTTAGCATTTTTTATTTTAATCGTGCCCACCACTTTTTTCTGCATATTTTCAGAGCAAATTATCAGCAGTACAAATCAGCGATCTGTGTTTTTAATAAGACTAATACCCTTGCTGGGTTTGACATTTTGTTTAATTCTCTATCCTGCCAATTTTGGTTTAATGTTTACGATTATCCCCATATATTGCCTTTACTTTGGTGTATTTGGTTACGCGGGAAAATATTTTAGAAAACATGCCGGACCATTTCCTGTTGGACTTAGTCACGGAATATTTTTATCCTACGCGTTTTCAGTAACTACTCCAATGTTTTCTTCATAATTTCATCCATCCGCTGGCGTAGAGTTGCGAAGTGAAAAAGAACATCTGATCTGGAGCCGGTTCACCCGCGCTCGTGCAAATATTGAATGCGTAATTTGGATTTAATTTTTCTGGCTAAAATCGTGAAGATGAAAGCAGACATTTGCAAGGCTCAGGTGGACCTGGGTGCGGTGGTCATGATGGTAGAGAATAAGCGAGACACACAAATCGCAAATTCGCTTATATTTGACACAAAAAATTCAGAGAAACAGCAACGCACGATCATTAGGTCCATGTCACTTAATCAAACTGCGCATGATCTGCGCACTGTTGATGGGACTGCATAGGTTGAGGCAGAGGCTAGGGTTACTCTTAAGGAGGTTGGTGCGGCTGGGCCGATCACCCAACCAAGGCAACAACTTAGGCTTAGGGTGTTTCCACACATGCTTATGCTTCTTCATCCCATGTGTACCCAGCTTGACAGGCCATAGCTTCCAAACTGGCATCGTGATTATGTTTGGAACAGCCGCCTGCGAACGAACTCGTTGTGGTCAAGATAAGTGCGAAACAGCTTACCGTAATTGCTTTCATTTTTATTCTCCTAATCTTTGGCGATAATTGGGAACTATTGTTGGCATTTTTACATTCGAGATTTGTGGACTTTTGTGTAGCGAAATGACACGCGGTGAAAAAGTCTGTGCCTTTATCGAGCAATAATACAAAATCCCTAAATATGCGCAGGTTGGTCAGAAAAGTATGAGGCAGAGGCTAGAGTTGCTTTTAAGGAGCTTGGTGTGGCCGCGCTAATCGCCCAACCAAGGAGTTCGTCTTTAGATATTCACCGATTGTACTAAACTTATCAGAAGAAAGACTGCAGAAAAATAGGTTTTAGAGCACCAAATGGAATTGCTTGTACTGTGCTCCCGTAATCAAAGCTAATTGGTGTTAATTTAACTTTTGAGAAGCGATAGGTCATTTCGCATTATGAGCCTTAAAGATAAAATCCAAGAACGGGCGGCGTTTTTATTTCTGCGAATAATTAACGTTGGGGCAGTATTAAGAATGAAGAAGCACCGAAAGGTGACATTACAAAACATCTAGAAATCAAGTGTGACGGATCCGCACGCTGCGACAATTTTGAGCTAATCCACTTACAAACAGCGTCCGTAATTACCCCACATTTGGCGTAACAAGCCCCTCGAAAAACAAAAACCAAAGGATCCTCCCATGCAAAAACTAATGAACGTAAAAAGCACTCTAATTTCTACATTGCCAGCATCACTAATGTTCGCAAGTTTTCATGTCGTAGCACTAATACAGAATAAAATATTCTTCTAAAATTTGGTAGGCGTCTGAGATGATGAAGCCAAAAGGCGCATATTAAAACGCCTACCACTCTCAAAATAGCAAAAAAACACTCTCACATAATTAAAGGAAAATAAATGTTAAGACGTACTTTCATTGCTGCGGTCGCAGCATCATCATTGGCAACAGCAACACTTGGTGGTGGTCACTCTAAAGATATTGTAGACACTGCAGTAAGCGCAGGGAGCTTCACCACGCTAATTGCAGCTGTGCAAGCGGCTGGTCTGGTCGAAGTTTTGAAAGGTGATGGGCCTTTCACTGTATTTGCGCCAACAGATGAAGCCTTTGCGGCTCTTCCAGCCGGAACAGTAGAGATGCTCCTCAAGTCGGAAAATAAAGAGCAACTGGTTAACATTCTAACTTATCATGTATTGCCCGGTAAAGTGATGTCGGATGATATTGCTGGAAAGTCTTTAGAAGTCACGATGGTAAACGGCGTAACTGCAAAAATAAACGCAACAGACGGCGTCAAGATTGATACCGCAAATGTTGTTTCTGCAGACGTTGAAGCCTCTAACGGTGTTATCCATGTCATTGACGCCGTAATCTTACCAAAGATGTAAAAACGTTACCCCAGCCGCACTTGTCTGCTGGGGTCACTAAAACTTTACCTTTCTCATTACTCACCCAAATTAAACTACACTGAAGGTTAGCCTTTAATTTCCTGAGGTAGAAAACAGTCTATTATACTTGGTAGCGTTTATAAACTAACAGAAGCCTAATCATCGATTTTGCAATCTAATCATAATACGATAAGACCAAGAAAATGAATATAGAACTGGTTAAATTTTTGAGAACACAAATATTTCGACTGTGCCACAGACGATCATACTAAAATAGCGACCGGCAATCCTTCGCCGGGTCAACCTGCTCTTTCCCAAGTCGAAAACCCAACGACTGGAAATCTTATCTCCGGAACACCACTGGTGAACCACGCAAATATTGGTGAAGAAGAAAGCCTTAGGGTCTCTGATGTAGCTACCGCTGCGCCGCAAGTATAGTCACGGGATGAGCTGCAATAGGAACAGTCGCCCTTTCTAAAGGGCATATACTTACTGCTAATGCGGTCCTTACTGTTGTACCGGTAATTCAAACCGCAGCCTTAATCAACATCGTTGGTGCCGCATCAAATATCTCAACCCAGTCTCCTACGCTTGGCACTCCATTACTCAATGGCGCTGAGGTAAGACATTTATTCTTGCCTGATGCCAGCACCAACAAAGCTACGTTGTATGCTTCTTCAAATTCTGTAGTAGTTGACCCATCGGCTGATCCATTCAATAGAGCAGCATGATATGACTTTCTTCATCAAACAAAACGATTCGTTCCCTAAGCTCAACGCGACCCTGAAAGATGCCACTGACACCGTGGTCAACATCGCAGCCTCTGTTGTCGGTAATGCCTCAGATGGGAAAGTTTGCTACTACTAGTCAGCGTCGGACACGGCTGCTATCAGAAGCTATAACGGCGAATTTGAGGTGACGTAAGCCGAAACGAATGGGGAGACATTTCCTAACAACGGCTTCTTCCAGATCGAAGTCACCGGTGAGCTAGCCTAGCCGGTTTACATATGGTCGATCCTGTAACGGCGCTTGCAGGAGCCACTGTCGCGTTTAATGCAATCCGCAAAGATGTTCAGATTGGTCGTGACCTAGAGGGTATGGCTAAAGATTTGTCGCGCTGGGGAAAAGCCTGCGCTGATTTTGATTTTGCAGAAAAGCAGATCAGAAAACCACCTTGGTATCGTACGCTGGGGGGAGGGATTGAAGCCCAAGCGATGGAGGTAAGCGCACAGAGTAAGCAGCTTGCAGCACAGCGCAAAGAAATGGAGGATTGGATTTGAGCAACCCTTGGACCTTCGTCTTGGGAGGAGCTGCTCGCTATTGAAGCCGACCTTAGAAAACAGTAGCGAGAGTATGAGTATCGCCGCATCGAGCGCAGGCAAAAGATCATTTAATGGGTGGCGGTAATACTGCTGTTCTTGATCTGTCTAGCTGTTTTGATTGGACTTGTTCTGCTTTTGCGGAGTGCAAGTTAATCTGGAAAATTTAACTTCTCTGCAGATGTTTCATCTTTTAAATCAAAAATTTCCACTTCGCCCTCCATATGCCATGATGTTGCTTTTTTTAGTGTTGCAACTCGTTTTGCTCTCATTTTATCCGCTCGATCAGCAGCCGCCTGGTCAGGATATGCTGAGATGGCTAAAACTGATCTGGGACTGGTTCTAATAGTCATAAGAAGTTCAGCCTCAGGAAATTGTTCTCTTGCTTGCCCTTTTAGGCTTTCATCGGCTTTTTTAAAGCTTTTTTAGTCTCAAATTTCATTGAGTGTATTCTGGTTACATTCAAAATCATTCTTCCTGTTTACTAAGCCAAGGGTATCGTAATGCCTTCCATGATAATTGACGAATATAAAATATTTCTTCACATCATGATGCTGGTGATTGTGATCCTGACTTATCAGGCGGTGCATTGGTACATTACCTTACCAGATAACTACGAAAACATCACACAAGCAGCTGGGTTGGTGAGCGTCTGCATGGGGGCTTTCACAGTTTTCTATGGCGTCTGTATGAATAAAGAGGCCAAGACCGACAGAGTTACGAATGGAAAGTGATACCAGCATTTCTCCTAGTAGTTACCGTAGCCGGTCAGCCGCTTGAAACATCTGCCATGGACCTCCGCGATATTCACAGATGTAGTTTCTTTGCAAAGGAGCTGGAAAAGACCGCCAACATAATCTGGTCGGGAAATCGCGTCATTGACGAAAACAAACTCAACGCTTGTTGCAAGCCTGTGATGGTTTTGCCAAGCCTGACATTCTGAGACTGATTTAATTACACAAAAACACAACGTTGAATTATTCTTTCAAACCAAGTTTACTAAAAGTTGGTGCTTGAAAAAAATAATCAATATCTCCCTGATAATAAAATTCATCCTTTAATGCGGAGCCAAATACTTCTTCATGAAACTTTTGTCTGTCTTCAATGTTAGCTTCAGCTGCTTGCTCATTTGGATAGACAGAAATATCAATAAATGAGGATGGACCGGTTCTTAGACACAAACACATTTGCAAATGTGGAAACACTTGAGCACGCATTAATTTATGACTCTCCTGAGCATGTTGCAAAGCTTCGGGACTATCAAATTCCAATACAGAAACGCGGGCAATTGCCATATTATTATCCTTTATTTACCTGATCTTTTTAGCTTTCTTTGTAACCAAATTGCAAACAGGCTTTACCTTTCAGTCCGAGCTAGCTATCGCCGCCACTATTCTGCACTAATCCAGCGACACCACCATCTAGGACGAGCTTGGAGATCAGATCATCCATGTCCATTAACACAGGTAAGTCTACCATCAGATACCCGTTTTCACTTTGATAACTGCATCTGGAAACATATGCTCTACGTCCTGAGCTATCAACCCAGCATTGGGATACTTATCCAGTCCAAGTTCCTTAGCTTTTTCGTTCCACTCCCAGATATGAATGACTAGGCCGTTCTCTAATATCATGCGGGTTTTAACTTCACTCAGAAGCTTATTATCCGTGCTGTAGTTTTCAATCGAGATATCTTCTGCAGTAACGCTGGCTGCAAAGAAAAGCGTGGCAACAATAGCTAGTAATACTCTCATTCTGTTTCTCCAAAGGTAAGCGCAGAATAAAAGTATCCCCTTTTCAAAAATAACAAAAGGTTAAAGCATGAAAGAA
>CACPHA010000097.1 GCA_902633655.1 Paracoccaceae bacterium | reverse complement strand
GGAAACCTGATTTTGGTGCACGATGGGCAGCTTTAGGAGTTGATTTCGAAATGTACGGGAAAGACCATTCTACAAATACACCAATCTATGACAAAATCTGTCGCATCTTAGGCCACCCTGCCCCAACTCACTTCACTTATGAGTTATTCTTAGATGAGGAGGGACACAAGATTTCAAAAACTTCAGGTAACGGTGTTTCAATTGACGAATGGCTAACTTATGCGAATACAGAAAGCCTCTATTACTTCATGTATCTAAAGCCCAAAACGGCGAAACGACTACATTTTGACATTATTCCAAAGGCTATGGATGATTATCAACAACAATTACGTGCGTATGTGGATCAGGACGTTAAGGCTCGTTTCAATAACCCAGTTTTTCATATTCATGGTTTTAATGTTCCCAAGTCAGACCTAGTAGTTTCGTTCAATATGTTACTTAATTTAGCAGCAGTAGCAAATGCTGAAGAAAAGACGCAGCTTTGGGGATTCATCAAACGCTACGCACCAGATGCCAATCCTGAAAGTCATTCCGGCCTAGATGAGGCAGCAGGATTTGCGATCCGGTATTACAACGACTTTGTAAAACCACATAAAATCTACAGAGAACCAAATGATCTTGAGCGTGAAGCTCTTCTTGATCTGCGAAACCAACTAAACGATTATGAAGGCTCACTCGAAATAGAAGTCCTACAATCTATTGTTTTTTCCTGCGGTCGCGATAGGTTTGATCAACTTAGAGATTGGTTCAAGGCTATCTACGAGGTGTTGCTTGGGGCAAGCAAAGGACCACGATTTGGCGGATTCATCGCGCTCTATGGCATTTCAGAAACGGTTACTCTTATTGATCAGGCCCTGGATGGATCTTTCGTTAGCTCTTGATCACAACGCCTAAACTTCTACTTTGGATAGGAAAACAGAGTGTACTTATGCGCCTATTAATTATTATCGTATGTTTCGCTTTTTTTAGTGCCCCTGTTAATCCAGGGCCGAAAGAAGATGTGCACGAAACTATTACTTCACAGTTACAGGCTTTTCTTGAAGATGATTTTGAAAAAGCATTCACCTATGCAAGCCCATCTATTCGCTCAATGTTTAGATCACCAGAAAATTTTGGGCGCATGGTGCGAACTGGATATCCCATGGTTTGGCGATATCAAGAGGTTACATTTCTTGAGCACCGCAAGGACTCTCAGGGGCGTATTCAGGATATCCAGATTTTGGACCAAAAGGGGAAGGTCCATTATCTAAGATATTTTCTAACAGACACTTCAAACGGGTGGAAAATCTCAGGTGTTGAATTTTTAGACCCAGCTGACTACAGTGCTTAAAATACCTGGCGCATAAAGCGATGCTTCTAAAATACTAACAGATACCATTTTTTTAAATCAAAATCCGATAAAAAGAAGCCTTATTTGTAATTGATCAATTTTAACGACACGTTCACGACTAGTAAAAAGGATGGCCAACCTCTATAGCAATTGAGATAAAATATAGGCGAAAAAAAATGACGGATTTGAAAGCGCTGGAAGCCCTGGTTTTTCAAGAAGTCGAAAACCGGGGAAAACCTCTTTCAAAACTGGGCTATTTCTGTGTACCGTTCCAACCTGAAACAGGTCCTTTTTCTGACAAAGTTGTAAAAATTTATCAAAACCATGTACCTTACTCCACACTAGCAACTCTGTTACGACATCACGATGATTACATTAATGTTTTAACCAGACTAGGAATACGAGTTCCTGAAACCGAAATTCACCTTTTGGAGAATGGCTCAAAACTGGTACCTGTAATTGTCCAAGATGCAATTCACCCTAAATTTCTGATGCGGCATCAGATGCAGCTCGCAGATTTACAACGTGCCCTGAAGCTAATGGATTCTGCAGGTTTAGTCATCGCACGGTTTTGGAACGCTCTTACCCAAGATATGGGACGGGTCGGATTTCACCCTTCTATCAGAAATTTTGCTGTAATCGATAACGAAGCAATCTTTTTTGACAGCTTTCCACCACTTATTCACTATACTCATGTGGAAATGGGGGAAATTCTTCTACAATTCTCAGAAAGCCTTCTTATTCGTTTCGTTGGTCCATTTGTTCCTCAAATGCTCGCGCGCATTCAAGACGAGTGGTACTCTCCATCACAAACATTAATTGGTCTTGTGGGTAGCGCCTGCCGCTTACGTCCCAGCGACCAAGGTTATTTTCTAGATTGGGGGCGAGAATTTGCTCATACTCACATGCCTCAGTTTTCAAATGAAATCATTGAAGGGCTTCAACGCGTGCCACAATTACCCGGCTATTGGACCAGTTTTCGAAAAATTCTTAGATTTCAAGGCAAACCCAATATTTAGTTCCTATTTTTGAATTTGTAGAAGAAGTGCCTTACATTCCAACTTAAAACACCTATCGTAAATCTATCTAATTTCAATATCGGCACCTGGGCCTCCAAAGTTGGAAACCGCCGTCCCGTGGTTATTTTCGACAAAAATGTTATAAGAAATTTGAAATTCCGTAAAAGAAGCTGGGCAAAATGCAATAAGGAAATTAGCATGATTCTATGGCGAATTTGTGTAGAGACTGCATGGCAACCAATTGCCCGAATAAGAGATGTCCAAACTGCGGCTCGCCTCGCATTTTAAACCATCCCGAGCTTTTTTCTCTGTCTATTGCGCATTTGGATTGTGATGCTTTTTATGCAAGTATTGAAAAACGAGAAAACCCCGATCTTGCTGACAAACCATTAATAATCGGAGGTGGGAGACGTGGAGTGGTTTCAACTGCCTGTTATATCGCTCGTATTCGAGGGGTGCGCTCCGCAATGCCAATGTTTCAAGCTCTAAAAATTTGCCCAGATGCGGTGATTTTGAAACCTCGAATGTCTCTGTACGCAAAGGTTAGCAAAGATATTCGGCAAATGATGGGTGAGCTGACACCCTCCATAGAGCCTTTGTCACTAGACGAGGCTTTTATTGATTTGACCGGAACGAGCAAACTGCACAATGCCTCGCCAGCAGTAGTGTTAGCAAAGCTCGCAAACCGCATTCACAGAGAATTGGGCTTAACAGGATCAATAGGATTATCACATAACAAATTTCTAGCTAAGATAGCATCTGATCTCGATAAACCACGAGGATTTTCCATAATTGGAAAAGCCGAAACGAATAGCTTTCTCGAGGACAAGCCAATACGGCTGATCTGGGGTATAGGTAAAAAAATGCAAATGTTACTTGAAGAATCGGGCATACGGACTTTTAGGGATCTAACGAGATGGGATCGCAAAGACCTTAACTACAAATTTGGTCAGATAGGAGATAGGCTTTGGTATCTCGGTAGGGGAGAAGATACGCGTAGCGTAGAGAGTCACGTGTCTATTAAGTCTGTATCAAATGAAATCACATTTCTTGAAGACACATCTGACTCCGACTTACTGGATGGTCATTTGTGGAGAATGTGTGAAAAAGTGTCTTCCCGCATGAAAGCCAAGAGCTTAGTTGGCCGAGTTGCGAGCCTAAAACTCAAAACTAGCATCCATAAGATAATCACCAAACGCACCACATTGCGAGAACCAACCCAACTTGCCGATACAATGTACGATGCTTTAAGCAACCTCATGGAAAAAATGGAGCCTGGACAAATTTATCGATTACTTGGAGCAAGTATTTCTGACCTATGCTCGGTAAAAGAAGCGAATATGTGTGATGATTTATTGGACACCAACGCGTTGAAGCGGGGCAAAGCTGAAAGAGCTAGTGACTCCATACGCGAGAAGTTCGGCCCAGATGCCATAATTAAAGGTAGGGCGCTTAGATGAAGTGTAGCTTTATTCCGCAGCAAGGCTATTCACTGGATCCTGCGCAGTATTCCCAATGATTTCCGCAAGTACCCTTTCAAGCCTATCTCTAAATTTTTCAAAATCCTCTGACGGTAAAACCTTATCCTCATTAAGATAAAGCCCACGGTTTATTTCAATCTGAATTACATGTTTTGAATTGCTGGGGTGGCCGTAGCGTTGAGTAACATAAGCCCCCGCAAATGGAATATTTCTGCTGACCTTAAACCCGTGATTTTCAAAAATATTTGAGACCATATCTGTTAAAATTATATCGGCAGATGCTCCAAATCTATCACCGATGACCACTTCTGTATCTTGCTGCGGATTACCTATCTGAGCAACCGCTTCATGCGGCATTGAATGCATATCGATAAGTATAGAACAACCAAAAAAATATTGAGCTCTTGAAATTAGGAGGTTTAGTGCATCATGGTAAGGTTTCCAATATCGATCGATTCGCATCAGAGCCTCGGCCTTACTCAACTTACCGGGATAAATAGAACGGGCATTAGATACCACCCGTGGAATTACACCTAATCCGGATGCGACTCTTGGATTTTGAGAACGACTGCGCACTCCATGAATTAATGCTGGATCAAGTTCATCCGCCGAGCGATTCATATCGACATAAGCACGTGGTGCCTTAGCCAATAATATTGGAACCCCGATTTTCGGCATAAAATCAATAAGTTGATCTACAAAAGCATCCTCAGAGCTACGAATCGTTTGTTCATCAAGCACAGACGATTTAAGGAATGCTTTAGTATAAGATCGCCCACTATGGGGCGACGCGAATACAACTGGAGAGATCAAAACATCCGGATCTTTGATCACATAAGCCAAATGGGAGTCGGAAAGATTTCTCATGTAGTATAGAATACATCATAAATTTAGATAAGCAAAAGGCCTTGATCATCAGCCATCTAACTTTTATAGACCGCAAACTGAGGTGGATGATTAAGCATGTGCTGATTATCGGACCGGGCGGTTAGCTCAGCGGTAGAGCACTACGTTGACATCGTAGGGGTCACTGGTTCGATCCCAGTACCGCCCACCATATGAAAGCGCCCAGAGGGCCAAATGTGACTGGCGCGGAATTGCGCAGCAATTGAAGGGAAAAACCGATGAAGGTTAAAAACTCACTCCGTTCACTAAAGCAGCGACATCGTGACTGTCGAGTTGTGCGTCGTAAGGGACGAGTTTACGTGATTAATAAAACTCAGCGCCGCTTTAAAGCACGTCAAGGTTAAATTAGGACTACACAGCTCCAAAGAGCAATCTCATACAGGCTTGTGTAGATCAATTTAGTCGCCGTTGCCTGGAAGCTAGTAACTTTAAACGAAGTGCATTCAGCTTTATAAAACCAGCCGCGTCTTTTTGATCATACGCACCAGAATCGTCTTCAAAGGTTACGTGCATTTCTGAATAAAGACTGTAGTCCGACCAACGGGCAACAGTACTTACAGATCCTTTATAGAGTTTAAGTCTTACTGTCCCAGTTACAAATTCCTGAGACTTATCAATTAGCGCCTGAAGCATTTCCCGCTCAGGTGAAAACCAAAACCCATTGTATATCAACTCAGCATATTTTGGCATCAATTCGTCTTTGAGATGCGCAGCACCTCGATCTATTGTAATCTGCTCAATTCCACGATGCGCTTCCATAAGAATTGTTCCGCCCGGTGTTTCATAAATACCACGCGATTTCATACCAACAAAGCGTCCTTCAACGAGATCAAGTCGTCCGATTCCATGGGCACCACCAAATTTATTCAGCCTCGCCAAGAGCAAAGCTGGGGTTAAAGCTTCTCCATTGATAGAGATGGCGTCCCCGGCTTTAAATCCAACCTCAATAAATTCCGCTTTATCTGGCGCATCTTCAGGATCAACCGTCCGCTGATAAACGTAATTAGGGGCCTCAACTGCTGGATCTTCTAGCACCTTGCCTTCTGAGGATGTATGAAGCAGATTTGCGTCTACAGAAAATGGTGCTTCGCCGCGCTTGTCTTTCTCAATCGGGATTTGGTTTTCCTGGGCAAAATCTAAAAGTTTGGTGCGGCTTGAAAGGTTCCATTCCCGCCAAGGAGCAATTACTTTAATTTCAGGATTAAGAGCATAGGCAGCCAGTTCAAAGCGAACCTGATCATTGCCCTTGCCTGTCGCACCATGGGCCACAGCATCCGCACCAGATTCCGATGCAATTTCTACAAGTCGTTTAGAAATCAGCGGGCGTGCAATAGATGTACCCAAAAGGTATAGACCCTCGTAAAGCGCGTTGGCACGAAACATTGGGAAAACAAAATCACGCACAAATTCCTCGCGTAAATCCTCAATGTAGATGTTTTGTGGTTTAATTCCCAAAAGCACAGCCTTTTTACGGGCAGGTTGAAGTTCTTCACCCTGACCAAGATCAGCAGTGAAGGTTACAACCTCGCAACCATATTCTATTTGTAACCATTTGAGAATGATTGAGGTATCAAGGCCACCGGAATAGGCCAGAACGACTTTATTGGGCGTAGACATTTTTTTCTCATCACAACGAATTTCCCGGCCGCATAGCGGTTTTTGACTCAGGGAGCAAGAGTGCTGTAAATCAGTTTAACTTAAACACGTTCCCGAAAGCTGCGATAATTTAGGCCTAGGGCCTTATTTTTCTTTACCGAGTATAAGCATTTCAAGCCTTGCTTTAGAAGATTTGTTGGGTCATTGGGAATATATGAGCAACTTTGAATCCCTTGCAAAAACTGCAGAAACCGCAATGCGCGAGGTCTTTGGTCCTACGCCACTTCAGAAAAATGAACATCTTTCTGCGCTTTATGACGCCGATATATGGCTTAAGCGCGAAGATCTCTCACCCGTACGATCCTATAAGATGCGCGGGGCATTTAATGCAATGCGCAAGCTACCAAAACAAAAAAGCTTTGCCTGTGCAAGTGCCGGTAACCATGCTCAAGGAGTTGCATACATGTGCCGCCATTTTGGTGTTACTGGTCGGATATTTATGCCAGTGACAACGCCGCAGCAAAAAATCCAAAAAACAAAAATGTTTGGCGGAAAAAAAGTAAAGATTGAGCTTGTGGGCGATTATTTCGATGAGTGCTTAAGGGCTGCACAGGACTACTGCGTAAAATATTCCGCACATTTCCTTTCGCCTTTTGATGATGAAGATGTTATTGAGGGGCAGGCATCTGTTGCTGTGGAAATTGAAGAGCAACTTGGGACAGCGCCCGATCAAATCATTCTACCCGTAGGCGGCGGCGGGTTATCCTCTGGAATGATCAGTTATTTTCAAAATCGTACACAATTTACACTGGTAGAACCTTTGGGAGGTGCATGTCTTTGGTCCGCATTAATAGCCGGAAAACCGGTTCAGCTTGATTTTGTAGATACATTTGCAGATGGTGCTGCGGTTGGCCAGATTGGGCAAAAAACATGGGAGCTTTTGAAAAGTGTAGGACTAGCGAATGTTTTGCGAATTCCCGAAGATCGAATCTGTCTTACCATGCTGGATATGTTGAACGTTGAGGGAATTGTTTTGGAGCCCGCTGGAGCTCTTGCTATAGATGCCCTGAAAGATTTGGGGCGCTCTATTGCAGGGAAAAGGGTTGTGTGCGTTTCATCTGGTGGGAATTTTGATTTTGAACGCCTACCAGAAGTAAAAGAACGCGGACAAAGATTTTCAGGAGTAAAAAAATATCTGATTCTGCGCATGCCACAACGACCTGGTGCATTAAAAGAGTTTTTGAACTTTCTAGGACCAGATGATGATATTACGCGCTTTGAGTACCTAAAAAAAAGCGCTCGAAACTTTGGATCAATTCTAATTGGCATTGAAACCAAGTCAGCGGATCGTTTCGAACACTTTTTTAACAGACTCAACGAGGCTGGATTTACTTATTCTGACATTACGAATGACGAGATTATGGCACAGTTTGTGGTTTAAGTGGA